>NZ_JBNFOL010000044.1:0-23644 GCF_057364765.1 Brevibacterium sp. LAARM3_SD1
CGGCCCAGCAACCTCGCGCGAGGTTGCTGGGCCTGCCGTCAGGTAGCAATGGTTAGGCTACGAAGGCTTCGGTGGGCTTGGACACCCGGTCGACCAGGTGGTCGGTGTAGGCCGGCATGGTGAGGAATTCGGCGAACTCCTCGCCCAGTGCCGTCTCGCGGAAGATCTCCACGGCCTCATCGAAGTGATCATCGGCGGTGCGCTGCATCAGAGCCAGCTCCTCGCCGAGGTAGCGCTCCACCAGACGCGAGGTCAGCTGCTGACCGTTGTCCAGGGTCACCTCGTGGCGGATCCACTGCCAGATCTGCGAGCGGCAGATCTCGGCCGTCGACACGTCTTCGAGCTGGTTCTCCAGAGCCACGTGCCCGTTTCCGCCGAGCCACTCGTTCATGTACCCGATGGCCACGCGGATGTTCACCCGCACACCCTCTTCGGTCACGACCGGTTCGAGGCCGGTGATGTCGAGGATGTTCTCGCTGGTCACCTGCACATCGGGGCGCTTGTTCTCCAGCTGGTGCGGCTGCGAACCCAGGGCGGCGTCGAACACGGCCAGAGCCGCCGGAACCAGTGCCGGGTCGGCCACCCAGGTGCCGTCGAAGCCCTGCCAGGCCTCGCGGGCCTTGTCCTCTCGCATGCGCTCGAACTCGGCGGCCACGAACTCCTGGTCCGGGTGATCGGCCATGAGGTTGGACATCGTGCCGATCGCGTGTGCTCCGCGACGGTGGCAGGTGGCCACGAGCCGGTCGGTGAAGGCCTTCATCAGCGGCAGGTCCATCGTCAGACGTTCGCGGTCGGGCAGAACGTAGTCGGTGGTGTTGCGCAGGTTCTTCACCACGGAGAACAGGTAGTCCCAACCGGCAGCCTCGAGACCTGCACAGTGCTCGCGCAGCTCGAAGAGGATCTCTTCCATCTGGAACACCGCAGTGATCGTCTCGATGTGCGCGGTGGCCCGGATGGTGCCGTGCGGGATGCTCAGCATGTTCTGCGCCAGGACGAACACCTTGTTCCACAGGCGTGCTTCTTGCGAGGACTCGAGCTTCGGCAGGTAGAAGTACGGGCCGGAGCCGTTGTCGATGAGGTAGCGGGCGTTGTGGAAGAAGTACAGACCGAAGTCGACCAGCGCTGCGGAGGTCGAGAATTCCTGGCCGTTGTCATCGACGTAGATCAGGTGCTTCTCGGGCAGGTGCCATCCGCGGGGGCGCAGTCCGATGGTCGGCTGGTTGTCATTGTTGACGCCGGGCAGTTGTCCGCGGATGGCGCGGAAGAGGTTGACCTGTCCGCCGATGACATTGGCCCAGGTGGGGCTCGTAGCGTCTTCGAGATCGGCCAGCCACACCTTCGCCTGCGAGTTCAGCGCCGCCAGGACCTCGTCCTCGGTGACCGGGCCGGTGAGCTCCACGCGGCGGTCTTCGAGGCCGGGGCCCCGGCGGATCCGGCGACCGACCAGGAACGGTCGGCGCGGATGCGTGCGGTCTCGGGCTTGAAACGGGGGAGGGTTCCGCCGTTCATCTCGGCCGCGCGGGCCCGGCGCGTGCGCAGCACGTCGCAGATGGTGCCGGCGAACTCGTCGTGCAGCTTGGCGATGAACGTCAGAGCAGGCTCCGAAAGGACGGTGCCGAAGCCGGTTTCGAGCGGCGCGTTGATCTTGATGTAAGACATGGGCTTCTCCTCACCCGTCGTAGTGTGCCTGGAATGTGTGGCTGGTTCTGTGGATGGTCCTCGCCGAGGCGGCTCTACATTGATCATGAGCGTTCCCGTGGGACCGTGGCGGGGTTTCGATGCGTCTGTGGTGTGACGGAGCGGATCGACAATGTAAACCCCGTGAAAACACTGCCGATCCGCCCCGGGCTCTGAGTGGGTTCATCCCCGCTGGTCAGCGAGGTATGAACCCCGTGCGGCTCAGTGGAACTGAGCGGTTTCGGTGGAGCCGGCCAGCGCGGTGGTCGACGACTCGGGGTTGAGTGCAGTCGACACCAGATCGAAGTAGCCGGTGCCCACCTCACGCTGGTGGCGGGTCGCGGTGTATCCGCGCTCCTCGGCAGCGAACTCGCGCTCCTGCAGGTCGACGTATGCCTTCATCTGCTCGCGGGCGTAGCCGTGGGCCAGATCGAACATCGAGTAGTTCAGAGCGTGGAAGCCGGCCAGGGTGATGAACTGGAACTTGTAGCCCATGGCTCCGAGCTCGCGCTGGAACTTCGCGATGGTGGCATCGTCGAGGTGCTTGCGCCAGTTGAACGACGGCGAGCAGTTGTAGGACAGCATCTGGTCCGGGTACTCGGCGTGGATCGCCTCGGCGAACTGCTTGGCTGCTTCGAGGTCAGGTGTGGAGGTCTCCATCCACAGCATGTCCGCGTAGGGAGCGAACGACAGTCCGCGTGCGATGCCTGCTTCGATGCCGTTGTGAACCTTGTAGAAGCCTTCGGCGGTGCGCTCACCGGTGACGAACTGCTGGTCGCGCTCGTCGATGTCCGAGGTCATCAGCGTGGCTGCCTCGGCGTCGGTACGGGCGATGACGAGGCTGGGCACGTTCTCGACGTCGGCCGCGAGACGGGCGGCGTTGAGCGTGCGGATGTGCTGCGAGGTCGGGACGAGGACCTTGCCGCCGAGGTGGCCGCACTTCTTCTCGGAACCGAGCTGATCCTCGAAGTGCACACCGGCAGCGCCGGCTGCGATCATCGACCGCATGAGTTCGTAGACGTTGATCGAGCCGCCGAAGCCCGCTTCCGCGTCGGCGACGATCGGAGCGAACCAGTCGTCGACCTGCTTGTTGCCTTCCGAGGTCTCGATCTGGTCGGCGCGCATCAGAGCGTTGTTGATGCGGCGGACGACCTGCGGCACCGAGTTGGCCGGGTAGATCGACTGGTCGGGGTAGGTCTGACCGGCGGCGTTCGCGTCGGCGGCGACCTGCCAGCCGGAGAGGTAGATGGCGTTGAGGCCGGCCTTGACCTGCTCGACTGCCTGGTTGCCGGTCAGTGCACCGAGTGCGTTGACGTAGTCACCGGAGTGGATGTCGCCGGCGGTGATCTGGTTCCAGAGGCGCTCGGCTCCGTGACGGGCCAGCGTGTGCTCCTCGATCAGCGAACCGCGCAGTTTGACGACATCCTCGGGCTCGTAGTCACGAGCGACTCCCGACCAGCGGGCGTTGGTGGCCCAGTCGCGGCGAATGGCTTCAGCATCGTGCAAGCTGTTCTGCGTGGTGTTCTCAGTCATTGTCCTTCTCTTTCTCGATCTCTCGGGGTTGTTGATGTATCCAGTCTGCGGGGGCCGCAAGGGCTCTCGCATTGTTTTTTTCGGATGAATAATCTCGATATTTCCGGTTTCAGAAATTTCGCGGATCTGTCATACTGTTTTTCAATCGTGTGAACCAGCCCACAGAAACCGAGGGAGGCACTTTGAACAGCGTTGGCGCGGAAGTTGAGAGCGAAGAGCAGCAGACCGACCCGCTCAGCATCGGCAGAAGAATCCGATTTTTTCGCAAGAAGCGCGGTTTGACCCTCAACGAGCTGGGGCACGAAGTGGGGCGTGCGGCGTCCCAGATCTCGACGATCGAGAACGGCAAGCGAGAAACTTCTGTCACGCTCCTGGCCGCGATTGCGAAGGCGCTGAAGACGGATGTCTCCGAGCTCATCGACCCCGCTCCGATCGACGAGCGCCAGGCGCTCGAGCTCGAAGCCGAACGCAATCAGGCCTCCCCTATGTACTCCTCCCTCGGCCTTCCGCAGGTGCGGATCAAGTCGCTGCCGGCCGATGCCCTCGAGGCGATCGTGGGTCTTCAGCGGCAGCTCGGCGAGGCTCTGGAGCGACGGGCCGCTACCCCGGAGGAGGCACGGCGGGCCAACCGGGAGCTGCGGGATCGGATGAGGGAGAAGAACAACTACTTCGCCGACCTCGAGGCCACCGCCGCGGAACTGCTCGACCTCGTCGGCTACGAATCCGGAACGGTGTCACAGCGGCAGACAGCACTCATCGCCGAGAAGCTCGGCTTCAGCCTCCACTACGTCTCCGACCTGCCAGAATCGACTCGGTCGATCTCGGACACCGCGAACAAGCGCCTGTATCTGCCCAATGCCGACGCCGCTTTCGATCCGCGGTCGCACCTGCTCATGAGCCTGGCTCCGCATGTCCTCGGCTATGACTCCCCGAAGGACTTCCACGAGTTCCTCCAGCAGCGCGTCGAGGCCAACTATCTGGCTGCCGCCATCCTGCTGCCCGAGTCCTCAGCCGTGCCGATGCTCGAAGAGGAGAAGAAGAAGCGGGTGCTCTCCGTCGAGCATCTGCGCGATATGTTCGGCGTCGGCTACGAGATGGCCGCCCACCGGTTCACGAACCTCGCCACCGAGCACCTTGGCCTGCCCGTGCACTTCATGAAGGTCCACAACTCCGGCACGATCCACAAGGCGTACTCGAACGACGGCCTGCCGTTCCCTACCGATCCGCTCGGAGCGATCGAGGGCCAGTTCGCGTGCAAGCGCTTCACCTCGCGCACCGTCTTCCGCGTCGCGGACCGCTTCAGCCCGTACTACCAGTACACCGACACCCCGCACGGCTCGTTCTGGTGCACCGCCCGTGTGCTGCCCGGCGGCGACTTCGCCATCAGCGTCGGCGTCCCGTTCTCCCATGTCCGCTGGTTCGAGGGTCGGGAATCACCGATCCGATCGCAGTCAGGATGCCCGGATCCGTCCTGCTGCCGGCAGGCCCCGAACGATCTGGCCGAGAAGTGGGAGGACCAGGCGCTGCCGTCGGCCCGCATGCACGCCTCGCTGCTGGCCGCGGTTCCGCCCGGTGCCGTGCCCGGCGTCGACGACACCGAGGTCTACGAGTTCCTCGAGCGCCATTCCGGCTGATCGTCGACAGAGATCGACGGCACAGGAATCCCACGCCGAGGCGGCTCCCCCACTCCGGGCGTCCCGTGACCGAGGCTGGTGAGCGTTCGGATCATTCCGCCAGGGCTTCGGCCAGGCGGACGAGCATGAGTTCGCGCCACCACAGGTATTCGTGCCCGCCCACGAACGGTCGAGACACGATATCGATGCCGCGAGCGGCGAACTCCCGGGTGGCCTCGGCGACCGAGTCTGCAATGACCGTCTCCAGGGTCCCGTGGTCGACACAGAACGTCGGATGCGCGACGGCCTCGAGGGGCTCCGACTCGTGGGACTCCGACTCCCCGTCGGTGCCGTCAGATCTGTCGTCGGATCGGCTCGGCGCGAGGTCCCAGATCCTGCGCCCCTGGTCATCGGATTCCCAGAACGACGGTGAGAGGCAGATCCCGCGGAATGCTTCCGGGTGCCGCAGGGAGAAGAAGGCTGCGGCCAGTCCGCCATATGAGGCACCCGCGACGATCGTCCGCGCTTTGACGTCCGGCGCGGTCCGACGGACGAGCGCGAGGACATCGTCGCAGAACCTCGGATTCATCACGAGGTCGTCGGCGCGCTGACCGATGGCCGCGTCCTCGTCAGGGCCGCCCTCCCCGACGGGAGCGTGGTCGACGGCGATGACCACGGACGGCGGGGACACCAGCTCGTCGATCCCCGTGAGCAATCCCCCGCGAATGAACCGCTCCCCGTCGAAGACGATGAGGACCGGCGCCGAGGCGGGACCTCGCTGCGGTCGGTGGATCCAGATCCGCCTCGGTGAGGTACCGAGGGTGATGACCTGTTCGTCGACGTCGGTCCGACCTTCGCCTGCCCCGCTGCGGGAGTCGGTCGCTGGCCGGCCCCCACCGGTCCAGATCAAGGGCCGGGCATCGGGTGCGGCGAGCTCGAGGACCTGTTTCCTGCGCATGTCCGTGACCGTGAGCAGATCATGGTCACCGGCGGGGACGAACCCCCGTTCGAGGACATCGAGCCAGGTCGGACGGTCGGCAACCTTGAGTCCTCGTGGCACGGGCAGGAAGCGAAGCGCCCCGCGATACCCTCGCGGAACCGGCAGCTCGATCGAATACCTCGTCGCGCCGGCAGCGTCGGCACGGTCGTCGTCCCCGCCCCGGGCAGGGCGCCGGGTCATGATCCCGCCAAACACATTCCGCCGGTCGGTGACGCCGTTGAGGTCGACGAAGATCTCCTGTTCGTCTCCGGGGACCGCCTCGGCGGGTATGAATGCGGTCGGAAGTTCTACCTGCAGCAACCAGGTACCGTCAGGGCCGCCTTCAGCCCATGTGCACAGCGCGGGGAACAGACGTGTTGTGCTCATGGACATCATCACCCTCGGGGTCAGTTTGGATAGCCTCAGTCAAGCTGCCACAGTCACAGTCTGCGGATCGCCGAGGATCTCGGCGCTCGACAAGGGTGCCACGCGTCTATCGAGGCGCTCAGCGGGCCGCGTTCTCGAAGGCCACATCGACGATCGTTTCGGCAATCGCCAGCGCCGAGGTGGCCGCCCACTTCGGCACGGACCTGACCACGGTCAGCCTGCCGCGCCTGGTCGTGGTGAGTTCGTCGATGAGTTCGCCGTCGGCGGTCATCGCCTGAGCCCGGACTCCGCGGGTCCCGGGCGCCACGTCGTTCTGGTCGAGCTCGGGAACGAAGCGGCGGATTCCGTCGACGAAAGCGGTCTTGCTCACCATGGGCTTCACTCCGCGGGCCGCTGGCTTCGCTGTCTGTGCGGCGAACTTCCAGAACCCCTTGGACCGGGCGGTCGATGTGATGTCGGCGAGGTCGAATCCGTGCCGATCATAGGATTCGCGACCGAGGGCGACGAAGGTGTTCGGTCCGAGGATGAGTCCGTCGTCGAGCCCGCGGACGATCGAGGTTTCGGTGAAGGGAGCCTGCGGGTCGGGAACGGACCCGATGATGCCGCGGACCACCTCGGTGTCGGTGGCCGGGCTTCGGTAGAAGTCGCTGGTGAAGGGTACGATCCTCGGTTCGGCATCCAGTCCGGCGGCGGTCGCGAGGCGATCGGCCTGGAGACCGGCGCAGACGATGACGATGTCGAAGGTGCCGAGCACTTCCTCGGCTGGCGCTTCGCTGCGCAACCTGCCGCCGGGAGCGTCACCGGTGCGTGAGCCGGAGTCGCCGAGGCGTGAGCCGTCGCGGTTCGCCCACGCGTCAGAGACCTTCTGCGTCCACTCGCCGAGCGTCGACTCGGCCTGTTTGAACCAGTCCTGCTGTCCGAAGCGATCGCGCAGCTCATCTGCAATGCCGATGACGGGTTCGCGGCCCTCTTCTCCGCGATAGGTGCGCGGCCGGTCGCGGACCTGCTCGTCGCGGTCGTCAGAACTGGCCGTGGCGTCGTCTGCCGGAACCGGGCGTCCGCGCAGTCGGACTTCGTTGCTCATGGTGTCGAAGCCGGTGACCTCGGCGCCGAAGCGAAATGTCCCTCCGGCGGCACGCACATCGGAGGCGAGCGCGGCGGTGAGCGCCGCGAAGTCCGCGATGGCCGCATGGGGTGAGAAGAGGCCGAGGACTCCTCTCACGGCCGGTTCGACGGCTCCGATCTCGTGGCGTTCGAGCAGCCGCGCGCCGGGGACCTCATTGTCCTTGGCGCGGGCGAAGATCTCTTCGAGGCGTTCGGCTTCGTCGGTGTTCTGCGCGATGAGCAGTTGAGCGCATTCCCGGTAGGGCACGCCGCCTCGGCCATATAGGGGATGAGCAGCTGGAGGCCGCGCTTGGTGAGTTTCGCTTCGGCCGAACCGGGCTTCTGATCGAGTCCGGAGTCGACGATTCCGGAGGTGTGCCCGCTTTGATGTGCGGCGACGGTATCGGCCTTGTCGAAGACGGTGACCTCAGCGTCGGGGAACCTCATGGTGACTTCGCGGGCGGCGGCGACACCGAGGATACCGGCACCGACCACGGCCACTCGTGAAATACTCATACAGCAATCTTGGCACCGTTCGGGATGAAGGAGAAGGATGACGACCGTCTTGGAGTGGACCGGCAAGGCCGCCGCCTTCGCGCTCGGTCGTCGCCTCGTGAACGGTGCCGAAACCGAGCCCCGCCGCGGCGGGGCCGAACGGGAGCCCGACCCTCGCCTCGGCGATGGTGCCCCCGAACGGGACGGTCGCCTCGGTGATGGTCGTCCGCACCTGCGGGACGTCGACGGTACCGCTCACGTTCCCGATCCACACGAGAATCTGCTCGTCGTCGGGGACAATCTGCCCGCGCTGACCGCCCTGCTGGCCACGCACCGCCGGCAGGTCAAGGTCGTCTATATCGATCCCCCGTACAACACGGGCAACGCGCACACCTACAAAGATCACGGGCACGATCACGCCAGTTGGCTGTCATTCATGACTCCGCGACTGCTGCTCGCACGTGAGCTCATGCGTGAGGACGGGGTCCTGTTCCTCCACCTCGACGACAAGGAGAGCGCGTGGGCTCAGCTGCTCGGGCACGAGATCTTCGGTGAGGACAATTCGCTGGGCACGCTCATCCATCAGCGCGCGAAAGGCGGGGGCAATGCCCGGTCGTTCGTGCGCGGGCACGACTATGTGCACGTGTGGGCCCGCGATGCGAGCCGGGTGGGGCCGTTCCTCACGGAGAAGAAGTCGCCGGCGAAGCTTGAGGTCATCGACGGCAGGCGGATGCTCGTGGAGACCGATGTGCTGCGCGCCGGCTTCGGCCGATATGCGCGCGGCTCCGAGCGGCGGCTGATGTACGAGGACATCGTCGCCGTCAAGGGTGAGGGGAAACTCGCCGAGGTGGATGCGAAGCTGGCATCGGGCGAGTACATCCTGCGACCCTGGGGCACAGAGGGCAAGCATGCGGTGGTGCGGGTGACCCCGGCGGAGAAGGCGAGTTCGAAGCTGTACTCGATCATCAAGGCGCTCGGTGGGCAGAACGATCTGGAGCCGCTGGGCCTGGCGGGTGTGTTCAGCTATCCGAAGCCGGTCGACCTGGTCAAGGCGCTGGTGGCCTCGCAGACGTTCTTCGACTCCGATGCCATCGTCCTCGACTTCTTCGCCGGATCCGGGACCACGGCACAGGCCGTGATGGCCGCGAACGAACGGGATCAGGGGTCGCGATCATTCGTGCTGGTGCAGACCCCGGAGCCGCTGCGGTCGAAGACGGCCCGGGCGTGGTGGCCGGTGACATCGCTGGTGAGGGTGGGGCCGACGCAGACACCGACGGGCCGGCAGCGGCAAGCGCGGCTGGTCCGGCTATGACCGGTGGCGACGCTGAATTCCCGACGATCAGTGAGCTCACCGCCGAGCGCATCCGCCGTGCTGCCGACATCCACTCCCCCGGCCTGGCATTCACCCAGCTCGAGGTCGTCGAGGCCACTGGGACCGTCAGGGGCGCCCAAAACCTTCCCGTCGCACCTTCCGACTGATTTGTTGGGTCGATCCACGGTGTTTTCGACGTCCAGAACACCGTGGATCGACCCAACAATTGCCTCCGTGCCCCTGCACTTCTGCACCCGTCGCACGACACCGGTTCTGAGACTCTGCGGGCGAACAATCGGACTCTTCAGACAGCGCTCGGGTCAACGACGTAGGGTCGAGGTGACTCCGCTGCCAACCCGAAAAGGAGCAATCATGTCAGTCGTCGCCATCAACGCACTCACCGTCCCCGAACCCGCCCGCGCCGAACTCGAGAAGCGCTTCGCTGAGCGCAAGCATTCGGTCGACGGAGCTCCCGGTTTCGAAGGCTTCCAGCTGCTGCGCCCGGTGGCCGGCGGCGACCAGTACTTCGTCTACACCCAGTGGGCGACGAAGGCGGACTTCGAGAACTGGAAGGCCAACCGGACGTCCTCCCACGAATCGACCGGCAAGGCTCCGGTCTCCGAGCAGGCGAACCTCCTCGAGTTCGAGGTCGTCGACCTCGGCGACTGACCCTCGCCGCTTCCCGCGGATCCGGCACGCACCACCGCAGCGCCGCCTCGGCGAATGACCACCCCTGCACCACAATGGACCCAAGGGCGTTGACCTATGCGTCGGCGTCCTTGTCCAATTCACTGAACGCTTCGACCTTCTTCGGACTGCCGGCCACGAGGATCTCATCGTCGGCGTAGAGGGTGACATCCCGATCGGCGATGTCCCAGTGGCTGCCACCGCGGCGTTTGAACGCGACGATCGTGACGTCGTACTTCGTGCGAAGCCCCAGCGAGGCCAAAGGCACATCGGTCGTGCGCACCGGCGGAGTGGTGCGCGCGAGGACGAAATCCTCGTCGATAGGCAGGAAGTCCGCGATATGTCCCCTGATCAGGTGGGCCAGACGCCTGCCCATATCGTTCTCCGGGCTGATGACGTTGTCGATGCCCAACTGATGGAGGATCTCGGCGTGGGTCTCACTGATCGCCTTCGCCCAGATGTGCCGATTGCCGAGCTTGAGGATCCGCGAGGCCACGAGGATGCTCGCCTCGAGGTCGCTGCCGATGGCGATGACGACGCGGGAGACCTCGTCGATGCCCAGCTGTCGCAGCACCACCTCGTCGGTGGCATCGGCGCGGGAGGCATGGGCGAGGACATCGGCGAACTCTGCCACGACCGAGTCGTCGCGGTCGACGCCGATGACCTCGACCCCGTGCTCAGCGAGCTCGAGCGCCAGGGATCCGCCGAATCGGCCGAGCCCGATCACGGCCACCGCACCGTCCCTCGCCAGCGGCGAGGGGTCGCCGGTGAAGAACGACGCTGACCGCGCCATCCAGTTCTTCTTCTCGTTCATGGTCTTTCCCTTTCTGTGCCTTCCCCTCACTCCGCGCCCCGATGTGAAATCGGGGCCGCCTCGGCGAGGGTGTCAGCGGTCGATGATTCGGCGATCAGCCGATCAGCGGACGTTCCTTCGGCAGTTCGTAGCGGATGGGGCGTTCGCGCAGGGCGAGCCCGGACGCCACGGTCACTGGTCCGAGCCTGCCGAGGGCCATGGTCAGGATGAGGACGATCTGGCTGGGGCCGGACAGGTCCGCGGTGATTCCGGTCGACAGGCCGACCGTGCCGAATCCGGAGATGACTTCGAAGAGGACCCGGCTGAGGCCGAATCGCGGATCGAAGAGCAGGATGACCATCGTCGCCAGCAGCACCCAGCCGAGCGCGAGGACGATGACCGTCGTGGCCTGTCGGTGCACGTCACGGGAGATGCGGCGACCGAACAGGGTGACGGATCGTCCGCCGCTGATCTCCGTCCACGTCGTCGCCGCGAGCACGGCCATCGTCGTGATCTTCACGCCGCCCGCGGTGCCGGCCGGACCGCCGCCGATGAACATGAGGATGTCCATCCCGAACCACGACACCGTGTGCATCTGGCTGATGTCGATCGAATTGAACCCGGCCGTGCGTGTGATCGTCGATTGGAACGTCGCCGCCTGGATCTTCCCCCACGCGTCGAGGTGGCCCATGGTCGCTGTGTTGTTCCACTCGATCACGGCGATGAAGATGGTGCCGCCGATGAGCAGAATCGGGGTGATGACGACCATGATCCGCGTGGTCAGACCCCATTTCAGCGGCGTTCGGTACCGCCGGACGAGTTCGATGAGGACGGGATAACCGAGCCCGCCGAGGATGACCGCCAGTCCGATCGGACCGCAGATGAAGGGGTCGGCCACATAGTCGACGAGGTTGTCCTGGCGGAGCCCGAATCCGGCGTTGTTGAAGGCGGAGATCGCGTGGAAGATCGCGTCCCAGATCGCGGCCGTGACCGGTTCGTCGTAGTGGAGGAAGAACCGGAGGAACAGCGCCGAGGCGACCACGAGCTCCGTACCGAAGGTCAGTGCCGTGATGCGCAGAACGAGTGCCTTGACGCCGCCGATCGCGTCGCTCTTCGTCTCCGAGGCCACGGATTGGCGGAGCCGGAGTCCGGCTTTTCCGGCCAGCAGCACGGCGAGCAGGGCGGTGAGCAGGAGCACGCCGAGACCGCCGGCCTGGATGAGGCAGATGATGACGATCTGGCCGAAGAGCGTGAAGTCCTGACCGGTGTCGAGGACGACGAGCCCGGTCACACTGAGCGCCGAAGTGGCTGTGAAGAGGGCTTTGAGCAATGAGATACCGCCATCGGCGACGGTGGCCGCCGGGGGTCATGAGCAGAGTGGTTCCGGTGACCAGTGCTGCCGTGTAGCCCGCGATGACGCGGACGATCGCTGCGCGATGTGAGCTGTGCACCTGACGGAATGTAGCACCATTGCAACGGTTCGGGATCCCGTGCAGACAACTCCCCAGTAATGGTCAGAATCCTGCTACTCTGCCTTATCGGAACTGCCGCGATTCGGCTCATGCCCGCGGCACGGCCCAGCATCTGTTCGTCCATCCACAGAGAAGTGTCGAGGTAATCATGAGTCAACCGCAGGCAACAACAACAGATCGAGACCACGGCTTCGTCAAAGCCCTCGGTTCGATCGATGCGCTCTTCATCGGCTTCGGTGCCATGATCGGCTTCGGCTGGGTCGTCCTCACCGGTGAATGGCTGTCCGGCGCCGGCACCATGGGCGCCATCCTCGCCTTCGTCGTCGGCGGCATCATCATGTGCTTCGTCGGCACCGTGTACTCCGAGCTCGTGGCCGCCATGCCGCATGCCGGAGGTGAGCACAACTACCTCATCCGGGCGATGGGACCCCAAGTCTCCCTCTTCGGATCGTGGGCGATCACCGGCGGCTACATCAGCGTCGTCATGTTCGAGGCGGTGGCGGTGCCGAAGACGGCGCTCTACCTGTTCCCGGATCTGGAGTTCGTCAAACTCTGGACGATCGCGGACTTCGACGTCTACCTCACCTGGGCTCTTGTCGGCACGGTCACCGCGATCATCATCTCCTGGATCAACATCCGCGGTGTGAAGGTCGCCTCACTCGTGCAGACCTTCGTCGTCTCCTTCCTCATCATCGTCGCCCTCATGCTCTTGGCTGGCGGTCTCACCGGCGGCGAGGCGGCCAATGCCGAGCCGCTGTTCACCGGGGGCGGGTCCGGCTTCATCGCCGTCGTCGCGGTGGTCCCGTTCCTCTTCGTCGGCTTCGACGTCATCCCGCAGTCAGCGGAGGAGATCAACCTGCCTCCGGCGAAGATCGGCAAGCTCGTCGTCGCCTCGGTGCTCATGGCGATCACCTTCTACGTCATCATCATCTGGATGACGTCCCTGGCTATGCCCGCCTCGGAACTGGCCACGCACGACCTCGTCACCGCTGATGCCCTCGCGGTCATGTTCAACTCGGCGATCTGGGGCAAGCTCGTCATCGCCGGCGGCCTGGCCGGCATCATCACCTCGTGGAACGCCTTCCTCATGGGCTCGTCGCGCCTCATGTGGGCGATGGCCGTGGCCGGAATGATCCCGGCCTGGTTCGGCAAGCTGCACCCGCGCTACCGCACCCCGGTCAACTCGATCCTCTTCATCGGAGCGCTTTCGGCGCTGGCACCGTTCCTGGGTTCGGCGGCCCTGGGGTGGATCGTCGACGCGGGTTCGCCCGCGATCGTCATCGCCTACTTCCTCGTCAGCGTCGCGTTCCTCGTCCTCCGCAAGCGGGAACCTGCGATGGACCGCCCGCTGCGCATCGGCGGCAAGGGCAACTCCGGCTTCGCCATCGGCGTCATCTCGGCCGTGCTCACGCTCATCCTCTTCGTCCTCTACCTGCCGATCACCCCGATCTCCGCACAGCTGGCGTGGCAGTCGTGGGCGATGTTCGGCCTGTGGCTGATCATCGGCGTCGTGTTCATGTTCCGTCTGCCGCGCGGCGTCAAGCCCGGCCCGAACGCCGAGAACGAACTCCTCGCAAAGGTCAAGGCCCTCCGCGGCAAGTGATCGCGGGGGCTGCCGGGTCGTGGGACGTGCGGCCGGACAGCCGGTTCACCGAGGCGGGGCACCCTCACTTCCTCGCCGCCTGGGCGCACGCACGCGCATCCCTCACCGTTAGTCGCACTTCGCACCGGCGCCAGCGCCCCTCACTCTCGGCGCCTCATCACCCCTTTGCAACGGGGTGATGAGCCACTGCGGGTGAGGGGTGCTCTGCTATGTGTTAGGAGAAGCCACTGCGGGTGAGGGATGCTTCCAATCTCAACGGGATGTTTAGACACTGCCGGTGCGTGATGCCAATGCCTCCGGGCATGCGAACGCGGTCGCCGGCTTTGCGCAACGGCGACCGCGCTCGGTCCTGAGGCAGCGGGAGACGCCTCAGACAGCGGCGTCGAGGCCTTGCATCTTCAGACGCTCACGCTGGTTGGGGTTCACGCTCGGGCGGAACGGCATCTCGACCACCTCGGCGCGAACCGGGACTCCGGGAGTATCTGCGAACGGCTCCGGCAGATGCACCCAGTATTCGGTGCCGAGCTCGGTTGCCGACACCGGCACATGGGCCATCGCGATATTCGCTTCGAGTTCCGGCGAATACCACGGCGACGTCACGTACCCAACCGCCTCACCATCGGCCGTGGCGGAGACGAGCCAGAAGTCCGGGGCATAGTCCGTGATCGGCTTGCCACCGACCAACAGGCCGACCAGCTGCGTGCGATACGGCGGAGTGCCGGCCTCGATCAGCCCACGCACCTCCTCGAGCCTGGCCTTGCCGATATAGTCGGCTTCCTTCTTACGCGGCACCTGGTAGGACAGGTTGACCTGGAACGGAAGTGTCTCGAAGTCCATGTCCTGGCCCCAGGAGAGGATGCCGGCGGCGATCCTACGGTGATGGCTGGGAGCGACGACCTTGAGGTTGTACGGCGCACCGGCTTCCAGCACGGCGTTCCACATATCCTCGGCGTACTTCGTCGCATCCCTGAGGTAGATCTCGTAGCCCTTCTCACCGGTGAATCCGGTCTGGGAGATGATGACGTCGCGGCCGCCGACCTGGGCTTCCATGAGTCCGTAGCTCGGCAGTGTGCGCCCCTCCTCTCCGACGAGATCGGCGATGACGTCGACGGACTTCGGGCCCTGTACCTGCACTGGCGCGACATCGATCTCGCCGATCGTGACGTCGAACCGCCCGCCGACGTTGACCCCCTGCAGCCAGAGCATGAGGTCGGTGTCGGAGAGGCTGAACCAGAATTCGTCGATGCCGACCCGCAGGAGGATCGGATCGTTGAGGATGCCTCCGGCTTCGTTGCACAGGATGACGTAGCGGGCACGCATCACCGGGATCTTCGTTGCGTCACGGGTGATGACGAAGTTGACGAACGCTTCGGCGTCGGGACCCTTGACCTGGATCTGCCGTTCGACGGCGACGTTCCACAGGGTCACATCGTTGACGAGGGACTGGTACTCGGCCATCATCCCGCCCTCGTCGCGGGGGATGTAGCCGCGCGGGTGGTACATCCGGTTGTAGATCGAGGCCCGCCAGCAGCCCTGTTGCATTGACAGCTCCCAATAAGGGGACTTGCGGACACGGGTGTCGATGAGCATTTCGACCGGGGTCGGGCCGGACTGACGTAGGTTGATCGGGACTTGTCTGTCACTTTGGTCCACTGTGGGGACGTTCTTGTCCATGATGTTCCCCCTGCTCGCACAGTTTTATATTATGGAACTCAATTCCCATATCATGGGTACAATGAGTGTAGGATCGAAGACACCGGGACACAAGGGACTTGCGGGTGCGAGTTTCATGAATCGACCTCCGAGAAGGAGACGAGGATGTCACAGTCAACGCTGCGCAGGCTGCTGAGCACCGCCCGCTACGAGGTACTGCCCACGGCCGGAATCGTCGAACGCATCGAGGAGTACGTGGCTCCTGGCCGCGAGATCACGGTGACCGCGTCGACGGGACTGACGCTTGAGGCGACGCTGTCCACGGCCGAGCAGCTCCAGGCCCTTGGCTTCCGCGCCGTGCCCCACCTGGCCGCACGGATGATCCACGGCAGACCCGAGCTCACGGAGATCGTCGATCGCCTCGCCGAGGCGGCTGTGGACCGGATCTTCGTCCCCGCGGGGGACGCCACTCCCCCGGCCGCGGGTACGTCGGTGCGCACGACCTCCTCGTCGATCTCTCTTCCATGGCCGCACCGTTCCGCCATATCGGGGTCAGCGCCTATCCGGAATCGCACCCGATCATCCCCGATGATGTGACCGTCCAGTCGATGTGGGACAAACGCGATTACGCCACGCACCTGGTCTCGAACCTGTGTTTCGATCCGGCCGTCATCGCTTCGTGGGTGCCCAGGGTGCGATCTCGCGGTATCGAACTGCCGTTGGTCCTCGGCATCGCGGGGAAGGTGGAGTTGGCGAAGCTTGCCCGAGTCGCCACGAAGATCGGGGTGGGCGAGTCCACGCGGTTCCTGCGCAAGAACACGACGACGTTCACGCGGATGGCCAAGCCCGGCGGGTACAACCCGCGGAAGTTCCTCGACAAGATCGGTCCGGTTCTCGACGACCCGGGCATGGGCGTCGCCGGCCTGCACATCTATACGTTCAATCAGATCAAGGACACCGAGGTCTGGCGCCGCAAGCAACTCGCGGCGCTCGGCGGTGCCGAAGAGGTCTCGACTGCGTGGTGAGACTTCTTCCTCTGTCGGCAGATGCCCTCCCTACCGGTGGGTGACCTTGCGCTTCAGCGTCCGCGAGAGCAGGCCGGCTTCGTCGACGAGCAGCTCGCCGAGGCGGTCATGGTGTGCGGCGATGCGCATCGTCGGCCCGGAGATGCCCACGGCGGCCACGACGTCTCCCTCGATGCCGAACACCGGTGCCGCCAAAGCGTCGAGGCCGATCTCGAACTCTTCGTGGACGATCGCGAATCCGCGCTCGCGCACCGCTTCGAGGTCGTCGGTGAGTTCCTTGCGTGAGCCCAGGGTCTTCTCGGTGCGGCGCTCGAGTCGACCCGTCGGCAACGGGATCACGTCGTAGGCGAACATGACCTTGCCCAGGGCCGAGCAGTGCGGAGGCACCTCGACATCGGCCCAGCTCGTGGCGCCGAGGACGAAGGTCGAATCGACCTGAGCGACCTGGGCGACGCCCTTGGGTCCCGGCACGGCGAGGTTGACGGTCTCACCGGTCTCCTCGCTGAGGCGCTGCAGGGTCGGATCAGCTGCGGATACGAGATTCTCCACCCGGTCGAAGCGGGAGGCATAGGTCGCGAACAGCGAGCCGCCGCGGTAGAGGCCCTCACCGTCGCGTTCGACCAGGCCGTTGCGCTCGAGCGCGGAGAGCAGACGTGAGACCGTCGACCGAGCCAATGCGGTTTCTTCGACCACCTCGGTGTAGGAGATCGGTTCGTTGGACCTCACGACCAACGACAGGATCTCTGCCGCCCGGTCGATCGACTGGGTCCCATTGCTCATCGTGCTCAGCTCCGTCGGGGAAAGGGGGTCGGCGGATTCGAGGCCCTCCGACCGCACTCACCCTACCCCACGCCCTCAGACTCTGGCCGGGTTGCGCGTCGTGAGTTACAGTTTCGAAATGAGCAACAGCGAAGTGGGCTCGGGCGGCGTCCAATCGGTAGATCGGGCCGTGACTATCCTCGAGATCATCGCCCGCACCGGGCTCGCCGGGATCACCGAGATCGCCGGTGAGCTCGGGGTGCACAAGTCGACGGCTTCGCGCATCGTCTCCACCCTCGAGGCCCGTGGACTCGTCGAACAGGACCACCACCGCGGCAGATACCGGTTGGGCCTGTCCATCCTCCGCCTCGCTGGAGCGACGACGGCACGTCTCGACATCGTCCAGGAGGCCCGCCCGATCACCAAGATGCTCGCAGAGGCGACCGGTGAGACGATCAACGTCGCCGTCCTCTCCGACGGCGCCGCCCTCTACCTCGATCAGGCGTCGTCGACATCCTCGGTGCAGAGCCACAACTGGGTCGGCCAGCGCATTCCGCTGCACGCGACCTCCAACGGCAAAGTCCTGCTCTCCGGGCTGAGCGAGTCAGGCATCCGCGAGACTCTGGGCGCGAAGCTGACCCGCTACACCCCGCACACGGTGACCTCGGTCCCGCAGCTGCTCACCCAGGTCGCCGAGGTGGCCGCCACCGGATTCTCGCTCGTCATCGATGAGCTCGAAGTCGGGCTGACCGCCGTGTCCGCTCCCGTGCGCAATGCCCACGGGGACGTCATCGCCTCGATCTCGGCTTCGGGCCCGAGCTTCCGGTTCACCACCGACAAGGTCACGTCTGCCAGAGACCTGCTCACTCAGGCTGCGGCCGACATCTCCGCGCGCCTCGGTTGGCGCGAACACTGATTCACAACGCTGAACCACGCGAGCTCGGCACGGACGCGCTGACGGCAGCCTCGCCGGTCACCCCTGAAGCCGCGCTCATCGCGGTCACTCAACCCGACGAAGACGGCGCAGACAACCTCTTGACACACCCGCCTCGGCGGAGGACGATCATCGTACGCAGTTCCACATAGCGCGCACCGTTGCATAGTTCGCAACAATGCCGGTGAAGGTGAAGATGCCTTCAGAGAGGAGCCTGCTCATGGCTTCCGTCCCCGCCCAGGCCAGCGTCGTCGTTGTCGGAGCCGGCATCGTCGGCAACAGTCTGGTCCATCATCTTGCCGAGCTCGCTGGACCGATATCGTTCAGGTCGACAAAGGCCCGCTGCCGAACCCGGGCGGTTCGACCGGGCACGCCTCGAACTTCATCTTCCCCGTCGATCACTCGCGTGAGATCACCGACCTCACCCTCGACAGCATGCGCCAGTACAAAGAACTCGGCGTCTTCACCGAATCCGGTGGCTTCGAGGTCACCCGCACCGAAGAGCGCATGGAGGAGCTGCGGCGCCGCATGGCTTCGGCCCGCGCGTGGGGCATCGAATCCTCCCTCGTCACCCCCGCCGAGGTGGTCGAGAAGGTGCCGTTCCTCGATCCCGAGGTCATCCTCGGCGCGTTCTGGACACCGACCGTCGGAGTCGTCGACTCCGTGCGGGCGGGCACGATGATGCGCGAATCCGCCGAAGCCAAGGGAGCGCTCACGGTCTCGCCGAACACCGAGGTGACCGGCATCGATGTCGACGTCGGGCAGATCGTGGCCGTGCACACGACGAAGGGTGAGATCGCGACGAACCGCGTCCTCATCGCCTGCGGCGTGTGGTCCCCGCGGATTGCTGCCATGGCCGGTGCCGCGATTCCGCTGACTCCGGCGGTCCACCAGATGATCAGCGTCGGGCCCGTCCCGCAGCTGACCGAACGTCCCGGTGAGATCTCGTTTCCGATCGTGCGGGACATGGACACCTTCTGCTACGAACGTCAGCACGGATCCGATATGGAGATCGGCTCCTATGCCCACCGGCCGATCCTCCACGACCCCGATGAGATCCCCTCGATCGAGGCGGCGAAGCTCTCGCCCACGGAGATGCCGTTCACGGACGAGGACTTCGATCCGCAGCTCGAACAGGCCGTCGAACTCATGCCCGAAGTGCTGTCGGACCCGGACGTCGAGATCCGCTACGCCATCAACGGTCTGCTCTCGCTGACCCCGGACGGGGCGCCCATCCTCGGTGAATCGCCCCAGGTCAAGGGCCTGTGGTCGGCAGCGGCCGTGTGGGTGAAGGAAGGGCCGGGAGTCGGTCGGGCGGTGGCCGAGTGGATGACGAACGGACTGCCGGAGATCGATATCCAAGGCGCCGACATCGCTCGCTTCCACTCCCACCAGCGCACCCGCGCCCATGTGAAGGCGCGCACCTCCGAAGCCTTCAACAAGACCTATGGGATCGTCCATCCCGGCGAGCAGTGGAGCAGCGATCGCGACGTCCGCCGGTCGCCGATGTGGCAGCGTGAGGCCGATCTCGGAGCCGTGTTCTTCGAAGCCGGCGGGTGGGAGCGGCCGCAGTGGTTCGAGTCGAATGCCGGTCTGCTCGAGGAGTTCGGCGACGCGGTGATGGACCGCAGTGCCGAATGGGATTCCCGCTGGTGGTCCCCGATCATCAACGCCGAACACCTGGCGATGCGGCACCGTGCCGGACTCGTCGATCTCTCCAGCTTCGTCATCTTCGACGTGTTCGGCCCCGCCGCCCTCGACGCGGTCCAGACCATCGCCTTGGCGCAGATGGATGTCGCCGTCGGTCGGGTCGTCTACACCCCGATCCTCGATGAGAACGGCGGGTTCCGTTCGGATCTGACGATCATGCGGCTGGCACATGACCGGTTCCGCGTCGTCACGGGCGCCGCCCACGGGATGGTCGATCTGAAATGGTTCGCCGACCGACTGCCCGATACGGGCGCGCAGATCGCCGATCTCACGAGTTCGTGGACGACGATCGGGTTGTGGGGACCGCGAGCCCGCGACATCCTCGGCGAGCTCACCAGCGCCGATGTCTCTCACGAGGGGTTCAGATTCGGGACGGCGCGGAGGATCGAAATCGGTTCGCTCGAAGTGCTCGCCTCCCGCATTTCCTACGTCGGCGACCTCGGTTGGGAGCTCTATGTGCCGATGGAGTCGGGGCTGAAGCTCTGGGACATGCTCATGGAAGCCGGCCACGAGCATGGGCTGATCCCCGTCGGTCTCGGCGTCTACGGCACCACCGGTCGGATCGAGAAGGGCTACCGCGCGTTCGGGGCCGAGCTCGATTCCGAACGCAGCGTCGTCGAGGTCGGGATGAGCCGGCCGAAGGTGAAGTCCCAGGACTTCATCGGCAGGGCCGCGCACCTGCGTCACCGTGAGGAGGAGCCGAAGACGGTGCTGTGCTCGCTCATCGTCGATGACCACACGAGTGCGAGTGGGGAGAAGCGGTACATGCTCGGCGGGGAACCCATCGTCTCTGCCGAGGATCAACCGCTGGTCGACGGGCACGGTCGCCCCGCCTATGTCACCTCGGCGGGGTCGGCTCCGAGCCTGGGCAAGCATGTGCTCATGGCGTACCTCCCACCCGCCGAGGCGGTGCTGGGCAACCAACTGCAGGTCGTCTACATGGAGGAGTTCTATCCCGTCACGGTCGCGTCGGTCGATTCGACACCGCTGTTCGACCCCGACAACAAGTGCATCAGGAGATGAGATGAACATCCTCGTCTGCATCAAGCGCGTCCCCGATATCGCGGGCTCCGTCACCCTTGACGACACCGGTACCGAGATCGACGAATCCGGGCTCGGCCACACCATGTCCTCGCATGAGGAGTGCGCTGTCGAGCTCGCGATCCAGACCGCGGCCGCGACCGGCGGAACGGTCACGGTGCTCACACTCGGCCCCGCCGAGGCGGTCGAGCAGCTGAGAGCGGCAGTGGCTGTGGGTGCGAACGACGGCATCCTCGTCGAGACGGCCGGCCCGTCCGTGTTCGCACCCGAGGACATTGCGCAGGTCATCGGCGATGTCATCCGTGATCGCGCCGAGGCGGGGCAGACCTTCGACCTCGTCCTCACCGGTGACGATGCCGCCGACACCGGCGATTTCCAGGTCGGGATCCGCCTGGCCTATGACCTCGAGTACCCAGTGCTCACGAATATCCAGACGATCAGTGTCGGCGGGGCGGATAGGATCGGCGAGCCCGGCGGCGAGCGCGGCTCCGGGCGGGTCGAGGCGCGCGGGATCGGACCGGCGGGAACGGAGATCTTCTCCCTCCAGCTGCCCGCGGTCGTGGCCGTCCATGAGGGCGGGGTCGATCCGCGCTATCCCTCGATCACCGGGCGGATGAAGGCGAAGAAGGCGCAGGTCGCCGAATACGACGCACCCGTTCCGGGGATGGGCAGCCCCCGGATCCGGCTCGAACTGCCCGAAGTGAAGGCGAGTTCGGTGACCATCCTCGGCGAGGGCCCCGAAGCGGCTCCCGCCCTGGTCGATGTGCTCGAGGAGATCGGAGTGATCCGGCCATGACCATGGTTTTCGTCGAAACGGACCCGGCAGGCGAGGTCACACTCACCTCCGCCGAAGCCCTCACCTTCGCCCGCAAAACCTTCGCCCGCAAAAACCCCCAATTGCTACCTGACGGGGGCGCAGCAACCTGGCGCCAGGTATCTGGGCCGCCGTCAGGTAGTCCTGAGGGGGCGGTGATCGGCCCGCTCAGTGATGCCGCCGTCGAAGCGCTGGGGCAGCTCGGGGTCGGTGTCATCCATCATCTCGAGCATCCGGATCTTGGGGAGTATTCGGCGGCGGCATGGGCGCAGGCGATCGTCGACGTCACTCCGGAGTCCGGAACGCTGCTCGCATCGGGCACCCCGCGTGGCATGGAGCTCATGGCCCACGCCGCTGTCCGCACCGGCGCCCGCATGGCTGCCAATGTCATCGCCGCCGACGAGGATGGTCTGCTGCGTCAGGTCCACGGCGGCACCGCCTTCGAACGCCTCCGCCTCGACGGGGATCTGCAGGTGCTCACGATCGCCGGCCACGCCTGCACTCCCGAAGAGACGACCCCGATCACCCCGGAGATCATCGCCTACGACCTCACCGTCGCCGAGGCGGACCTGGCCACCCGTGTCCAGAGCACCGAGGTCGAGGCCGCCGATGATGCGGCCGGACTGACCTCGGCCAAGGCCGTGGTCGGGGCCGGTCGCGGAGTCGGTTCGGAGAACGGATTCGCCGAAGTCCTCGAACTCGTCGACCACCTCGGCGGGGCCCTGGGCGTCTCCCGCGTGGTCACGGGCCTCGGCTGGCGCCCGCACGCCGAACAGGTCGGCCAGACCGGCAGCCGCATCTCCCCTGACGTCTACATCGCCTGCGGGATCTCCGGAGCGATCCAGCACATGGCCGGAATCGAAGGCGCGAAGACACTCGTGGCCATCAACACCGATGAGGAAGCGACGATGGTCCAGCGGGCCGACTACGCGATCATCGGCGACCTCCACGAGGTGGTCGGAGCCGTCAACGAGGAGATCGTCCGCCGTCGCGGCTGAGCGCAGTTGGGCCCGGGCTCCGCCAAGGCCACTTCGGAGAGTAACAAAGCACTGAGAATTTCCGTTGGCGCCGGCCACCTGATTAACTATGGAACGATCGTTCAGACCTCGTTCCCAATCAGCTCCCGGAGGCAGTCATGGCCACTTTCGAACTCTCACCCGAAGTGCGCTGGTCGGATCAGGACCTGCTCGGCCACGTCAACAACGCACGGATGATCACCCTCATCGAGGAATGCCGCGTGCGCTGGATGCACGAGATCCGGGCCGGACACATCACCGGAGGCGGACTGCTCGTGGCCCGCCAGACCATCGACTACCTCGTGCCCGTCATGTACGGCCCCGAACTGAAGATGACCGTGACGGTGAAGAAGCTCGGCAACTCCTCGTTCACCATCAACACCCGAGGTGACCAGGACGGACAGCAGGTCTTCGACCACGACTGCGTGCTCGTCCACATCGATCGGGACTCGCAGAAGCCCACCCCGCTGACGCCCGAGCTGCGCGCAGTCTTCGAACCCTACCTGCAGGACTGAGGCGCGAGCTGCGATCATGGCCGATTCGTTCAAGCCGTCACCGCACCCATCCGCATAGTCTGAAGTCATGAAACTCGACGCGATCTCGATCATCACCGCAGACATGCCCGCCGCCATCACCTTCTACTCCGCTCTCGGTCTCGAACTCGCCGACGGCGGCCCGGACGCCCCACACACCGAGTTCTCCTCCGGTTCCCTGCGGATCCTCCTCGACACCGAGGCGGTAGTCCTCGGCATCGATCCCGCATGGACCCGCCCGACCGGCGGAAACAAGATGTCCTTGGCCTTCGACTGCTCCACCGCCGAGGCGGTCGATGCAACATTCGCCAAGCTCACCGGGCGCGGCGACGGGGGAAGCGATCCCGTGGCCGGAGTCGTCCACGAACCCTGGGACGCGTTCTGGGGACAGCGCTACGCTGTGGTCTCCGACCCCGACGGCAACACGGTCGACCTCTTCGCCGCCCTCAACTCCTAATTGCTACCCGACGGCGGCTCAGCAACCTGGCGCGAGGTTGCTGAGCC
>NZ_JBNFOL010000045.1:0-21490 GCF_057364765.1 Brevibacterium sp. LAARM3_SD1
GAGGGCTCCACTCGCGCCGAGGTTGCTGAGCGCGTCAGGTAGTTCCTAGTGGGGGAAGTCTAAGTCGGTGAGGACCTTCTCGAAGACTCCGAGTCCGCGCTCGAGGTCCTCTTCGCTGATGTTGATCGGCGGGACCACGTGCAGACGGTGGTAGTTGTTGAACGGGATGACACCGTGTTCCTTCAGCGCCGCCACCACCGAGGCGACCTCAGGTGAGCCGCCGCCGTAGGGCGCCAGCGGCTCCTTGGATTCCTTGTCCCAGACGAGTTCGATCGCCCAGAACGCTCCGGTGCCGCGGACCTCGCCGACGTGCTTCGAATTCTCCGCAATCTGCCGCAGACGGGGGCCGATGATCGTCTCTCCGATATGGGCGGCGTGTTCGATCATGCCCTCGTCGGCCATCGCGTTGATCGTCGCGACCGCGGCCGCGCAGGCCAGCGGGTGCCCGGAGTAGGTCAGACCGCCGGGGTAGACGCGTTCGGCGAAGGTCTCGAAGATCGCGTCATTGATGACGACTCCGCCCAGCGGCACGTATCCGGAGTTCACTCCCTTGGCGAAGGTGATGAGGTCGGGCACGATGTCGAAGTGCTCGAAGGCGAACCACTTGCCCGACCGTCCGAATCCTGCCATCACCTCGTCGGCGATGAGCACGATCCCGAACTCGTCGCACAGCGCCCGCACACCCTGCATGTACTCAGCAGAGGGCACCATGATGCCGGCGGTGCCGGGAATGGATTCGAGGATGATCGCCGCGATCGTCGCCGGTCCCTCGAGTTCGATGGTCCGGCGCAGGTGCTGCAGGGCGCGTTCGGTCTCTTCCGCCTCGGTGGCGGAGTGGAACTCCGAGCGGTAGAGGAAGGGTCCGAAGAAGTGGACGACGCCGGAATCCCCGGTCTCGTTCTCCCACCGGCGCGGGTCACCGGTGACGTTGACGGCCGTCTGGGTACCGCCGTGGTAGGACCGGTAGCGCGAGAGTACCTTCGTTCGCCCGGTGTGCAGCCGCGCCATGCGGATGGCGTGTTCGTTCGCGTCCGCTCCGCCGTTGGTGAAGAACACGTGGTCGAGCCCGGCCGGTGTCCGTTCGGTGATGAGGCGAGCCGCTTCGGACCGGGCGGCGTTGACGGTGGCCGGGCTGATCGTGCACAGCACATCGGCTTGGTCCTTGATCGCCTGCACGACGGCCGGATGCTGGTGGCCGATGTTCGTGTTCACCAGCTGCGAGGAGAAGTCGAGGAACTCCTGCCCCTCACCGTCGATGACCGTCGATCCCTGTGCGCGGGCGACGGTCGGCGGGTCGATGAGTCGCTGTGCCGACCATGAATGGAAGACGTGCGCGCGGTCGAGCTCCCGGGCTCGGGCGGATTCGTCTTTGAGCGCTGCGAGGTCGGCCTCGCCGAGTTGGTGCACCATTGTCACCCTTTCACTGAAGTACCGGGGATGAGCGCGGAATCCGCGCCCGTGGGGTCATCGTAGAACACATTCGACTACAGTGACGAGCATGTCTTACCGGACCATCGTCAGCCCCGTCGAGGCCGAGATCGAGATCAAGAGATCCCGCTTCCTCACCCGCCTCTCCCCCGCCGCCGATGAGGCCGAGGCCAGGGCCGTCATCGCCGAGGCACGCGCCGAGCATCCGAAGGCCCGCCACCATTGTTCGGCGTTCGTCCTCGATGTGGATTCGCGCACTCAGCGCTTCAGCGATGACGGGGAACCGGCCGGCACGGCGGGCGCTCCGATCCTCGATGTCGTCACCGGCCACGATCTGACCTTCGTCGTCGCCGTCGTCACTCGGTACTTCGGCGGCACCCTGCTGGGCGCTGGAGGACTCGTGCGCGCTTACGGTCAGGCCACCTCGGCGGCGGTCGATGAGGCCCGGATCGTCACCCGTCGTGAACGCGTCCCGGTGTCAGCAGCCGTCGACTATGCCCAAGCCAACGCCCTGGAGCGGGCGGCCGGGAATCGGGGCTGGACGACGCGGGCCGACTACGGCGGTGAGGTCGGACTCGACGTCCTGGTTCCCCTCGCCGAGGTGGCCGATGCCGTGGCGATGTACGCCGACCTCACCGCCGGTCGGGCAGAGCCCGCGGTCGGTGAGGTCGAGTGGGTGTGATCAGTCGAGCGCGGCGATCTTCGCGACCTGCGCGTTCGTGAGCATGACGAGATCCTCGGGGCGGATCTCGATCTCGAGACCGCGACGGCCCGCCGAGACGAACACTGTGGAGTGATCGAGCGCGGTGCGGTCGACGACGACCGGCACGGCATGGCGCTGCCCGAACGGCGAGACTCCCCCGACGGGGTAGCCGGTGCGGCGTTCGGTCTCGGCCACACCCGACAGCTGGGCCTTCTTCGCTCCGCGCGCGGAAGCCAGAGCCTTGAGGTCGAGCTGGCCGGAGACGGGAACGAGCGCGGTCACGGGTGTGCCGTCGACCTGGATCATCAGGGTCTTGAACACCTGATCGGAGCTGACGCCGAGCTTGTCGGCGGCCTCCGAGCCGTAGCGCCGAGTGGCGGGATCGTGGTCGAAGCTGCGCAGGCTGTAGTCGATGCCTGCCAGGTTGAGCACTCGCACGGCCGGGGTCGCCGCGCTGGAAGTCTTGGATGCAACTGTCATAAGGGGGTAGTGCCTCCTGCCCGCAGGTCGGCGGGGCCAGGAGGCGCAGCTTTCACGGCTCCGTGTCCCCGCATCGATACGGACGGAATGTTGTATCGGTGCTGATAGGTACCCGCCCACAATAGGCGAAGTTGGCTCGCGGACGCCAATTCCCATGACCTCAAGTGACTCGCCGGTAGGTCCGCTGACCGGTTCTGACGGGGGCGCTCAGCCCCAACCGAGCTCGTGGAGCCGGTCGTCGTCGAGACCATAGAAATGCGCGATCTCGTGGACGATGGTGATGACGATCTCCTCGCGCAGGTGGTCCCTGTCCTCGGCGAAGTCGATGAGGTTGTCGCGATAGATGAAGATGTTGTCGGGCATCTCGAACCCCGCGATCCCCCGCTCCCCGATCGGCGTGCCCTCGTAGAGGCCGAGCAGGTGCCGGTCACCGTCCTCGGGCCGGTCCTCGACGAACAGGGCGACATTGTCCAGTTGTTCGGTCACCCCAGCGGGCAGCAGATCCAGGGCTTCGCCGAGGATCGCATCGAACTCCTCATCACTCAGAGCCTCCATGCCTCCCACTCTAGCGACTTCGATCCCCTCGCCGAGGCGGCCCTGCGGAGCGTCCGAAACCACCGTTTTCGGCGTGTGACCGAGGACACTCTGTTTCGTTTTGCATTCCGCGAATCGGGTGGGATAAGCTTAACGTCGTTGCCCACGGGGAATCCGAGGACAACCTGGGCCCCCATCGTCTAGAGGCCTAGGACACCGCCCTTTCACGGCGGCGACACGGGTTCGAATCCCGTTGGGGGTACGGTGTAAGATCGTAAGGTCTTCCATCACAACAGCAAGGCCCTGTGGCGCAGTTGGTTAGCGCGCCGCCCTGTCACGGCGGAGGTCGCGGGTTCGAGTCCCGTCAGGGTCGCGGAGCATAAGGCTCTTCTTCGGAAGAGCCTTTGTTTCTCTCGACATACTTATGTATGTCGACGGCTCGGCTCTGTAGCTCAGTTGGTAGAGCGTTCGACTGAAAATCGAAAGGTCACCGGATCGACGCCGGTCGGAGCCACCACGCGGAAGCCCCGCTTCCCAGTCCTGGACTGGGAAGCGGGGCTTCTTCGCATCTGCGGGCACCTCTTGAAATCCGAATCAACTGGAGTAGGTTGAAAGTGAGTTCGATGACCCGCCCACGTCGTGGTGGTGCAGGGTGAAAGGAGAGCACGATGACGAACAATCCGACGATTCAGGAACTCAGCCACGAGGACAGGGCTTTCCCACCCCCAGCGGACTTCGCCGCCGCAGCCAATGCCCAAGCTGTCGAATACGAGAAGGCGGCCGCCGACCGCATCGGCTATTGGGAGGAACAGGCACAGCGCATCAGCTGGGAGACTCCCTTCGACACGGTCCTCGACTGGTCGGACAGGCCCTTTGCGAAGTGGTTCGTGGGCGGACGGCTCAATGCCGCATACAACTGCGTCGATCGCCATGTCGAGAACGGCCTCGGCGATCGCGTGGCCTACTACTTCGAAGGCGAATCCGGAGACACCCGCACCATCACGTACTCCGATCTTCTGCGCGAGGTCTCGAAGGCCGCGAATGCGCTCACCGAACTCGGAGTCAAGACCGGCGACCGCGTTGCGATCTACATGCCGATGATCCCGGAGACGGTGTTCGCCATGCTCGCCTGCGCCCGCCTCGGCGCCCCGCACACCGTCATCTTCGGCGGCTTCTCCGCCTCGGCGATCGCCGACCGCGTCAAGGACTGCGGAGTCGAGTTCGTCATCACCGCCGACGGCGGCTATCGCAAGGGCAAGCCCTCGGCCCTCAAATCCGTCGTCGACGAGGCGATGGAGGACTGCCCCGAGGTGCGCAACGTCCTCGTCGTCCGCCGCACCGGCCAGGACGTGGACTGGAATGACGACCGTGATCTGTGGTGGCACGAGGTCGTCGATCGACAGCCGGAGATCCATACTCCGGAGGCCTTCGATTCCGAGCATCCGCTCTACATCATGTATTCCTCGGGCACGACCGGAAAGCCCAAGGGCATCATGCACACCACCGGCGGCTACCTCGTCGGGACCTCCTTCACGCATTGGGCGGTCTTCGACATCAAACCGGAGACGGACGTCTATTGGACGGCCGCGGACATCGGCTGGGTGACCGGCCACTCGTATATCGTCTACGGTCCGCTGGCCAATGGGGCCACCTCGGTGCTCTATGAGGGAACACCGGACACCCCGCACCGGGGACGGTGGTGGGAGATCGTGCAGAAGTACAAGGTCTCCATCCTCTACTGCGCACCCACGGCCATCCGGTCGTTCATGAAATGGGGCCGCGACATCCCCGCTCAGTACGACCTGTCCAGCCTGCGCCTGCTCGGCAGCGTCGGCGAACCGATCAACCCCGAAGCATGGATGTGGTACCGCGAGCACATCGGCGGCAACCGCTGCCCCGTCGTCGACACCTGGTGGCAGACGGAGAACGGCAGCATCCTCATCAGCCCCCTGCCGGGCGTGACCGAGACGAAGCCGGGCTCGGCGATGCGCCCGCTGCCCGGGATCGTCGCCGACGTCTTCGACGACGAGGGCAATTCGGTCGAACCCGGAAACGGCGGATACCTCGTCGTCAAGGAACCATGGCCGTCGATGTTGCGCACCCTGTGGGGCGATGAGGAGCGGTTCAAGAAGACCTACTGGTCGCAGTACCCGGAGGTGTACTTCGCCGGGGACGGTGCGAAGATCGACCGCGACGGCGATTTCTGGGTCCTCGGCCGTGTCGACGACGTCCTCAACGTCTCCGGGCACCGGATGTCGACCGCGGAGATCGAATCCGCCCTCGTCGCTCATCCGAAGGTCGCCGAGGCGGCCGTGGTCGGCGCGAAAGACGAGATGACCGGCCAGGCGATCGAGGCATTCGTCATCCTGAGGGAGAGTGCAGACCACGGCGGGGACGATGTCGTGAACGATCTGCGGTCTCATGTGCGCTCCTCGATCGGTCCGATCGCGACTCCGCGCTCGATCATGATCGTGCCCGATCTGCCGAAGACCCGGTCGGGCAAGATCATGCGGCGGCTGCTCAAGGACGTGGCCGAGAACCGCGAGGTCGGCGATGTCACGACTCTCGCGGACTCCTCGGTGATGGACCTCATCCAGAAGGGCATGAAGGAGAGCTGACCCCCCGGCCGACGGGCGATTTTCGAACCCGCCCTTGCGTGACCCACGACACACTGATGTACTGTTGAGTAACATCTCGTGGGACCCGCAAGGGCGGGTTCTGTACGAGACGGACCGCACTGAAGCCTAACTGCAAGGACGCATAGACATGACGCGTGGAACGAAGATCGCCGGAAGCCGCATCCTCATCACGGGAGCCGGCAGCGGAATCGGACGGCTCATGGCCCTCGAAGCCGCTGACCGCGGAGCCGCCGAAGTCATCATCTGGGACCTCTCGGCCGAGGCCGGCGAGGCTGTCCGTCAGGAGATCGAAGCCAAGGGAGTTCGCGCCCGCACCTTCTCCGTCAATGTCGGAGATTCCGCCCAGGTCGCCTCCACCGCGCAGGACGTCGGCGACATCGACATCCTCGTCAACTGCGCCGGCGTCGTCACCGGAAAGAAGCTCCTCGACGCCGACGAGGCCGCGATCCGACGCACCTTCGACGTCAACACCATGGCCCTGTACTGGACGACGAAGGCGTTCCTGCCCGGCATCCGGGAACGCAACCACGGTTCGATCGTCAATATCGCCAGCGCAGCGGGTCTGACCGGTGTGGCCAAGCAGACCGACTACTCGGCGAGCAAGTGGGCCGCCGTCGGCTTCACCGAATCCCTGCGGGGCGAGCTGCGCGCAGAAGGCAGCCGAGTCAACACCCTCGTCGTCTGCCCGTTCTACATCAACACGGGGATGTTCGCCGGCGTCCAGACGAAGTTCCCCCGCCTGCTGCCGATCCTCGAAGAGAACAACGTGTCCACTCAGGTCATCGACTCGATCGAATCCGGTCGTGAGCAGCTGGTCATGCCCTCACTCGTGCGCCTGGTTCCGGGTGTCCGCCTCCTGCCGACCCGCGCGTTCGACGCAGTGATGGACTTCCTCGGCGTCAACCAGACCATGGACCACTTCACCGGCCGAACCGGCGGCGACAGCCCCCGCAGCCGTCGTGCGGCACGCAGGCGCCAGCCGGCAGGAGTCTGACTCAGGCTCTGGTGTCCCTGCCTCTCCCGCGTTCCGGGTCCACAATGGAATCAGGGAACCACGGGAAGGAGTTGGCATGGCGATGACCGATCTCGTTCTCGAAGGCGGAGGGGCGAAGCTGCCGGGCCTGGTCGGCGCGGTCGAGTCCCTCGCCGACGCAGGCTACGACTTCCACCGGATCGCCGGCACCTCGGCCGGCGCCATCGTCGGTGCGCTGACCGCGGCGGGGATCGCCCCGCAGACGCTTGAGCAGAAGGTCCTCGAACAGGATTTCACCGAGTTCGAGGACCTTCCTCCTGTCTTCCACCTCGTCCCCTGGCTGGGGCGAGTACAGGGACTGCTGCTGCACAAGGGGATGTATGTGGGTCAGGCGCTCCATGACTTCCTCGCCTCGGCATTGGCCGATCAGGGGGTGCGCACGTGGGGTGACCTCAAACTCGACGATCCGGGCAGCGCGATCCCACCTGAGCGGTCATATCGGCTCGTCGTCATCGTCTCCGATGTCTCCCGCGGCCGCATGCTCCGCCTGCCCTGGGACTACGAAGAGGCCCTCGGTGTCGATGCGGACAGCCAGTCCGTCGCCGAGGCGGTGTGTGCTTCGGCCGCGAGTCCGTTCTTCTTCCGCCCCCGCAGTCTTCCCGCCCGACCGAGTGTGGCGGGCGGGACGTCCGTGCTCGGCGCCGACGGCGGCCTGCTGTCGAACTTCCCCGTCGACGCCTTCGACCGCAAGGACGCGAAGCCGGCCCGGTGGCCGACCTTCGGCGTCATGCTCTCGGCCCGACACACGGCCGCCGCCGAATGGCGGCCCAACGCCACGACCTTCCAGTACGCGAAGTCCCTGATCTCGACGATGCTCAATGCTCATGACCGCAGGCACATCGACGATCCCTCGGTCACCGAACGCACGGTCTTCGTCGACACCTCCGGCCACAGCAGCACGGATTTCGCCCTCACTGACGATGACAAGCTCGACCTCATCTCGTCGGGCCGAATGGCCGGAGAGAAGTTTCTGGCCCAGTGGGACTGGCAGGAGTGGAAGGACCGTTTTGACCGGAAATGATCCTGACCCCCATGGCCTGCGACCGAACGACGTGTCAGAATGAGGGCCCGACCCTGATTGCGAGTGAAGGAGAGATCATGAGCGAGTTCGACGCGGATGCAGCAGACCGGCTGGAAGACGACCCCATCCTCGATGATCCCGAGCTCGACGAACCGACGGCCGATGAGTTGGATGATCCCGAACTCAGCGCCGCCGAGGCCGAGGCCGACCAGGTCGACGCCGACTCCGACATCGATTCAGACATCGATGACGAACCCGGCGAAGCCCCCGTCGAACCCGGTGCGGAGGGGCCCGAAGGGACCGGCATCGAAGGCGCCGACGATGTGCTCGTCGACGACGCCGGCTGGGAAGACGAGAACGAGGCCCCCGACCTCTCGGACGAGTTCAACACCGATCAGTCGCCCGCAGCGGAACAGGGAAACCGCGTCGGCGACGAGATGGTCTCCGACGGCGATGACGACTTCGAGGTCGCCGAGCTCGACGGGGATGACCTCGATGTCGATGCCCTGGCCGATGACGGGACCGAGCAGGTCTCGGTCATCGACGGCATGCCCGAAGTCATCGACGACTCCTATCAGGAGGACTGAACCCCACCCGGGCCGTTTGGGGGCAGGCTCCCATGTGTGAGGACTGAGGGGGAAAGGAGTCGCCCATGCCACCCGGATCCCCGCGTCGTCAATCGACGTCCACCGCGAGCACGAACTTCGAACTCCCCCACGTCGGCACAGGTCGCCCCGTCCATCGCCTCGGTGTCATCGCCACGGTCGCCACCTTCGGCGGTCTGCTCTTCGGCTATGACACCGGAGTCGTCAACGGAGCCCTCGAGCCTCTGAGCGAGGACTTCGGCCTGACCGCGCTGAGCGAAGGCCTCGTCGTCGCCTCCCTCATGGTCGGTGCCGCCTTCGGAGCGGTCTTCGGCGGTCGTGTCGCTGATGCCTGGGGTCGTCGCAAGACGATCCTGGCCCTGGCCGGAATCTTCATCCTCGGCACTCTCGGGTGCGTGCTCGCGCCCGCTGCCGCGTTCCTCATCGGCGCCCGCTTCGTCCTCGGACTCGCCGTCGGCGGCGCCTCCGCGACAGTGCCGGTCTACCTCGGTGAGATCGCTCCGTCGGAGAAGCGCGGCAGCTACGTCACCCGCAACGAGGTGATGATCGTCGGCGGACAGCTCGCCGCCTTCATCATCAACGCCGCGATCTTCAACTTCTTCGGACACATCGACTCGATCTGGCGCTGGATGCTGCTCGTGGCCCTGGCACCTGCGATCGCCCTCCTCGTGGGCATGATCTTCCAGTCCGAGAGCCCGCGCTGGCTGATCTCGCAGGGACGCGCCGAGGAAGCACTGGCCGTGCTCAAGCAGGTCCGCTCCCCCGAACGCGCCGAGGCCGAGATCGCCGAGGTCACCCACCTCGCAGCCGAGGATGCGAAGGAAGCCACAGGCGGACTCTCCGACCTCGGCACTCGGTGGGTGCTGCGTCTGGTCCTCATCGGCGCCGGACTCGGCTTCTTCCAGCAGCTGACCGGAATCAACTCGGTGATGTACTACGGCACTCAGCTGCTCACGAGCGCGGGCCTGGATTCCGGTGTCGCAATCATCGGCAACATCGCCAACGGCGTCTTCTCACTCGCCGGCATCACCTTGGGCATGTACCTGCTCAACAAGCTGCCGCGCCGGGTCATGTTCCTCACCGGCTACGCCCTCATCGCGCTTTTCCACACTCTCATCGCTCTGACCGCGGTCATCGTTCCGCCCGGACCGGCACAGGCCTGGACGGTGCTCGCCTTCCTCGTCCTCTTCGTCTTCTCCATGCAGGGAACGGTCGGCCCGCTGACGTGGCTGATGCTCTCCGAGATCTTCCCGATGAAGATCCGGAGCTTCGCGATGGGCATCTGCGTGTTCGTGCTGTGGATCATGAACGCTATCGTCGCGCAGTTCTTCCCGCCGCTCATCGAGGCCATGGGCATGACGGCGACCTTCGGCATGTTCGCCGGCATCGCCGTGATCGCCTTCGTCTTCCTGGCGCTGATGCTGCCGGAAACGAAGGACAAGGACCTCGCGGAGTTCGAACGCGAGTTCAAAGCCGAGTACGGACGCAGATAAGGAGCCTCCATGTCAGTCGCCGTCGCCGTCACCGACAGTCCCGAAGGCCGTCAGGCACTCGAATCGGCCATCGCCGAGGCGCAGAACCTCGGCACCGGGCTGCTGCTCATCAACCTCACCCTCCACGATTTCGTCGCCGACGAGATCCCCTCCGGGCTTGAGGTCACTGTCATCAACCGGTCCGGGCGCGGGGATCGCGACCCGGTCACCGCCGTCATCGACGAACTGGGCGATCACCCGGAAGTCGACCGGCTCGTCCTCGGTGTCCGTGCCCGGTCGCGCGTTGGCAAGGTGATCCTCGGGTCGGTCGCACAGCGCCTCATCCTGCGCTCCCCCGTCCCCGTGCTCACCGTCCGGCAGGACGGACGCTGACTCAGCCCAATTCGGTGAAGGCCCAGTACGACAGCACGTTCGCCGTCTGCGCAGGGCGGTCGCCGGCGAGGATCTGCAGTGAACTCAGCGCCTCCGACATCGCCGCGCGATAGAGCAGCGATCCGGTGCTGATCCGGGCCACTCCCGCCTCGGCGAGGCTGGACCGGGAATACCGCGCGCTGGCCAGCACATTCAGCGGCACCCGGCTGTGTGCGGTGATCGTCTCGATCGTCTCGAGGTCGAGGTTGCCGGGGACGAAGATCCCGTCGGCACCCGCATCGGCATAGGCGTCGATGCGGCTGGTGACCTCGCCGAGGTTGTCCTGGCCGATCCAGAACGTGTCGATCCGTGCATTGACGAACAATGCGGGGAACGCCTCCTTGATCGCCGTCACCTTCGCTGCCAGCGCCGAGGGGTCGCTCATCCGGCCCTGTCGCGAGTCCTGGATGTTGATGCCGTCGACGATGAGCCCGGCCGCGGGGTCGGCGGCGAATGTCTCACGCACGGCATCGACGACGGATTCGGGTCCGTCTCCATAGCCGTCTTCGAAATCGCAGGTCAGCGGCAGGTCCGGCAGCGCTTGACGCAGGGCCGCGGCGAGATTCGCGGTTGCGGTGAGGGTTTCCCGATCCTCATCGGCGGCGCCGATGGCCGCGGCGACGCCCAGACTCGTGGTTCCCACGGCTGGGTGCCCCGCCTCGGCGAATAATTGGGCGCTGGCCACATCCCAGGCGCACGGCAGGATGAACGGGTCGCCGGGGACGTGCAGTTCGCTGAAGGATTTCATGGCTCCATCGTAGGGCTGCGCGCTTCACGGCGTGGCCCGCTCCCGCCTCGTGCATGGCCTAGGCTTGACTGCGGGAGTTTCCGTCCGAGGTGAGGGGGCATGCGTGGCCGATACGACAGAGGGCACCGAGGCGGCCGACCGACTCGAATCCGCACTCACCGGCAGGATCGATCCCGGTACTCTCGACGAGATCGCCGGTCTCGCCCGGCAGGTCCCGCGCGCCGAGATCGCTCGCCTCGTCCATACCTCGACCCCGCTGCAGTCGGCGATGCTCTTCCGCGTGCTGACGAAGGAGGAGGCTCTCGATGTCTTCGAGGACCTGCCTCCGGCCTACCAGGCCGAACTCATCGGCAATCTCCGCGAACCCGAGGTTGCCGATATCGTCGAGGGCCTCGACCCCGATGATCGCGCCGAACTGTTCGGCGAACTGCCCGCGAGCGTGGCCAGCCGCCTGATGAAGGGGTTGACCCCGGACGAGCGAGAGATGACCTCGGCGGTGCTGGGCTACCCGAAGTCCGCGATCGGTCGGTACATGTCTCCGGAGGTGCTCGGCATCCACGAGGATTGGACGGCGGCCCAGGCGATGGAGGTCGTCCGCGCCCGCATCGACGGACCCGAGACCGTCTACCTGCTGCCTGTCGTCGGTCCCGGCAGGGTGCTGCGGGGAGTGGTGTCGCTGCGCAACCTGCTGGCCGCCGATGAGGACACGATCATCGAAGACATGGTGCGTGATTCGCTGAGCACCCATGCGCTGACCGACCGTGAGGTGGCCTCGCGTGAGTTCCTCTCCCACCGGCTCATTGCGATGCCGGTGACCGATGAGGAGGAACGGCTCGTCGGCATCCTCACCATGGATGACGTCCTCGACATCGTCGACGAGGAGGACGCGGAGGACCTCGCCCGCGGTTCCGGTACGGAGCCGCTGGATCGCTCCTACCTGTCCTCGACCATCATCCGGCTGGTCAAGAGCCGCATCGTGTGGCTGCTCGTCCTCGCCGTGTCCGCGATCCTCACCGTCCAGGTCCTCGAAGTCTATGAGAACCGTCTCGATCAGGTCGTCGTCCTCGCCCTCTTCATTCCGCTGCTCACCGGCACGGGCGGCAACACCGGCAACCAGGCGGCCACGACCGTCACCCGTGCCCTGGCCGTCGGTGAGGTGCGGGTCCGCGATCTCGGGCGCGTGATCTGGAGAGAGCTGCGGGTGGGCGCGGTGCTCGGTTCCGTGCTCGGCACATTGGGCTTCATCATCGCCGGGCTCGTCTACGGCTGGGCGATCGGACTGGTCATCGGCCTGACCCTGCTGTCGGTGTGCATGATGGCCGCGACGGTGGGCGGTCTGATGCCGATCATCGCGAAGAAGGTCGGGGCCGATCCGGCGGTGTTCTCCAACCCGTTCATCTCGACATTCTGCGATGCCACGGGCCTCATCATCTACTTCACGATCGCCACGACGGTGCTCGGCCTGAGCTGATCGGGTTCGGGCTGCCTCAGCCCGACCATGCCTCCCACAGCTCGGCGTACCGTCCGCCGGCGGCGACGAGTTCGGCATGAGTGCCTTCCTCGACGACGCGTCCGTGCTCCATGACGAGGATCCGGTCGGCTTTCTCCGCTTGGCTGAGCCGGTGCGCGACGATGAGCGCACCACGGCCGGCAAGGGCCGCCTCGGCGGAGGATTCGAGGACGTGGGCTCCAGCCGATCCCGCCTCGGCGGTGGCTTCGTCGAGGATCGCGAAGTCCGGGTCGGCCAGCACCAGGCGGGCCAGGGCGATCGTCTGCTCCTGGACCGCGGACAAGCGGACCCCTCCCTCTCCGATCTGCGTATCGATGCCGTTCGGCAGGGAGGTCGCCCACCCGGCGCCGACCACGTTTAGGGCAGTGCGCACATCGTCGGCGGTCGCATCCGGACGCGGCAGGGCGACGTTGTCATGCAGGCTGCCGGAGAACGTGTGGACCTCCTGCGCGACCATGGCGATATGCCGGCGCAGCGCGGATTCGTCCATCGCTCCCACGTCCACCCCGTTCGCCGAGGCGGCCCCGCCGTCCGTGAGACGTGCCCGTCCGCGACCGGGCGCTGACAATCCCGCGGCGATCTTCGCCAACGTTGTCTTTCCCGCACCGGTGGTGCCGACGACGGCGATGTGCTCACCGGGTGCGATGCTCAGGTTCACACCGCGCAGCACGTGATTGTCCGTATCCGGGTCGGTGTCGTAGGAGAACCACAGGTCCTCGAGCACGAGGCTCGGGGCGGCGGGCGCGGTCCGGGTCGATCGCCTCGGCGCGGTGGCAGCCTCGTCGATGACGCCGACCATGCGGGTCAGGGAGGCACCGGCCGACTGGACCTGGTCGAAGAGGCCGACGAGGGCACCGATGGGGTTGAAGAGACGATGGAAGACCAGGGCCGCCGTGGTCACGGCTCCGGCGGTGGACTCGCCGAACCAGACGAGGACGAAGCCGGCGATGAGCAGCAGTGAGAGCACGACCGCCTCGGCGCGATTGTTGCGGCCGAAGGCGCGGGTGACGAACCTGAAGACGTCGATCGACAGGTCGCGGGCGTGCGCGGACGCGGAGTCGATGCGTCGCATCTCACCGGCTTCGGCGCGATAGGCGCGCAGGGTCGCACCTCCGGTGAGTCCGCCGAGGAGCCGGCCGGCACGCCGACCGAAGGCCGCGCGCTCCTCCTTGTAAATGGGTTCTGATCGGGGCAGATACCAGCGCAGGGTGAGCCAGTACATCGGAATGGCGACGAGTCCGGTCAGACCGAGTCGCCAATCGATGGCGGCCAGGCCGAAGGCGGAGACCACGACGACGAGGACGGATTCGACGACGAGCGGCAGCACTTGGCCGGCGGCCTCACCGATCTTGCGGGAGTCGTCGGCGACGCGGGAGACGAGGTCGCCGGTGCCGGTGCGCTCGATCCGCTGAGATTCGAGCGTCAGGGCGGAATCGACGACCTCGGTGCGCAGTTCGGCGACGACGGGCATCGCGATGCGGGCGAGCGCCCAGGCGCCGATCCACGTGCCGGCGGCCATGACGATGCCGGCGACCGCCACGGCGATGGCACACGTCCATACGAGTTCGGGACCGGCACCGGCGGGGAGTTCGTCGACGAGGCGGCCGATCGCCCACGGGCCGACGAGGCCGGCCCCGGCGTTGGCAAGTCCGGCGATGATGAGGAGGACGATCCAGCCTGACCTGCGGCGCAGCAGCGGGGCCAGATGAGCGAAGGACCGACGCCGTGAGGCGATGGTCAGGGTGGTCTGCGTCGCTGCCGTCATCGGGTCACCGCGTCTCTGTAGGCCTCGGCGCTGTCGGTGTCGGCCTCGAGGAGGTCGGCGTGACGGCCCACGAGCAGGCAGCCGGACGTCGGGCGATAGACGACGGTATCCGCGGCGGCGAGGAAGGCTGGCGAGGAGGTGAGGATGATCGTGGCCTGTTCGCTGGTCCTGCGGCGCAGTCGGCAGAGTCCCTGGGCGATCCTCGCTTCGGTGACGGCGTCGACGGCGGTGGTGGGTTCGAGGAGGACGAGGATCTCGGGGTCGGCGTTGAGGGCACGAGCCAATGCGACGCGCTGCCGCTGACCGCCGGAGAGGTTGCCGCCGAGTTCCTGGATCCGGTAGTCGAGACCGCCGTCGACGAGGTCGAGCAGCTCGTCGACGCCCGAAGCAGAGAGCACCTCGGGCGAGATGGGCGGGTGGTCGGCTGCGCCTGGTCGGTCATCGGCGGCTCCGGCGTCGGCGACGACCATCGTGATGTTCGAACCGACGGTGCCTTCGAACAGGTCGACGTCGTGGGGTGCGACGAGCATCCGGGCGGGGCCGAGACTCCGGGCATGGGAGGTCAGCGCAGCCAAGAGCACGGCTGCGTCGTCGGCGTCCTCGGAGACGATGCAGGTCAGCGAACCACCGGCGGTGGTGAGTTCGTCAGCCTTCGTCGGCCATCCTGTGATGGTGATTCCGGTTTCGGCGGTTGTGACGCTCGGGCGGGTGTCGGCGGAATCACGGGTGGTGGGGGCCGCCTCGGCGAGGGCGTCTGTCGTATCGGTGCTGGCCGCAGCATCGAGGCTGGTGAGCAAGCGAGCGATCCGTTCGGCGGCGCCATGGGATTGGGCGAAGAGGCCGACGATCTCGGCGAGAGCACGCATGGGCTCGGTGAGGAACGCGGTCATGCCGAGGATGCCGATCAGCGCCCCGACGCTCATCTGGCCGTCGATGAGGCGCAGGCCCGCGACGACGAGGACGATCGCCAGCACCGCGGACATGACGAGCGCACCGAGACCGGCCAGGCGGCCAGTCCTCTCACCTGTGGCGATGCCGGCGTCGGCGGCCGCATCGGAGGTGGCGCGATAACGACGCACCGCCCACGGCTCCCCGCCCATCGCCTTGATCACGCGCAGCCCGTGCATGAGGTCGGACGCCGAGCGTCCCGCCGAGGCGACGGCGTCGAGCTGCGCGGCTGCCCGCGCCGAGACGGACCGTCCGGGCAGGGCGACGACGAGGAGACCGATGGGCACGGCGATGAGGACGACAAGGCCGGTCACGGGGTCGGCGATGAGGAGGAATACCGCTGCGGTGATCATGCCCAGCACCGAAGCGATGCCGCGTCCGGCCTGTTGGAAGGACGCCGCCGCGGTGTCGGCATCGGCCGACGCAATGGACAGGACCTCACCCGAGGTGCGGTCGGCCGGCAGGCTCGGGGCGGTCAGTGCCGCGTGCGTGATCTCGACGCGCAGGGCGTGGGCTTCGTGCTCACGGGCGGCATTGCACAGTCGAGCGCCGAAGCGGTATCCCACGACGCTGAGCACGGTGAAGAGGATGCCGAGGCCGATGATCGAGATGATGAGAGCCGGGATCGACAGCGGGATGATCGCGCGGTCGACGATGATTCCGATCGCCACCGGCACGAGTGCTTCGCAGACCTGCCACACGGACAGTGCAGCCGATCCGCCGAGCAGGGGACGGATGCGCCGACGGGCGGCTCGGCGCAGCAGCTGCGCACCGGTTTCAGGGATCTTCGGCACGAAGGCTACCCTAACATCGGCGTGTCGGTGGCGCGGTGGCGGCTCGGTTGGACAGCTGACTGCCAGGGCAGAAACCTAGGATGACTCCATGACTTCTCCGATCGACTTCGGCATTCCCGACCTCACCGGGCGTACGGCCCTCATCACCGGCGCGAACAGCGGACTCGGCCGGGTCACTGCCCGGGTTCTGGCCGGTCGAGGAGCTCATGTCGTCCTGGCCGTGCGCAACCGTGCGAAGGGTGAGGCCGCTGCAGCGACGATGCCGGGCAGCACCGAGGTGCGCGACCTCGACCTCGCCGACCTGTCCTCGGTACGCGATTTCGCGGCGGACTTCACCGAACCGGTCGATCTCCTCATCAACAATGCGGGGATCATGATCCCGCCCCTGTACCGGACCGTCGACGGATTCGAATCGCAGTTCGGGACGAACCACCTCGGCCATTTCGCCCTGACGAATCTGCTGCTTCCGCAGGTGCGCGAACGCATCGTCACCGTCGCCTCCATCGCCCACCGGTTCGGCACGATCGAATTCGACGACCTCCAGTGGAAGAGGCGACCGTATCGGCCGATGGCCGCCTATGGTCAGTCGAAGCTTTCGAACCTGCTTTTCGTCTCCGAACTTCAGCGCCGGCTGTCCGCGCGCTCATCCTCGGTGATCGCGACGGCCGCCCATCCGGGTTTGGCGGCGACGAACCTCTTCAACTCCAGCGACGACGGTTCCCTGGACGCTCGAGTCAGCCGTGCGTTCACCCGAGTGGTCGCGCAGAGCGAGCAGGGCGGGGCACGGCCGACGCTCTGTGCTGCCGTCGCCGACATTCCGCCGGGCAGCTACATCGGTCCGACCGGCCCGTTCGAGCTCCGCGGAAAGCCGGGACTCGCCTCCCGGTCGGCGAAGTCCACCGACACCGAGCTGGCTCGCCGGCTCTGGGCGGTGTCCGAAGATCTGACCGGGGTCGCTTTCCCGCAGGTGTGAGGCCTGCACTTCCCCGCTTCAGATCAGCGGAAGGCCTGCTGACCGGTGATGTGGCGGCCGAGGATGAGGGTGTGGACCTCGTCGGTGCCTTCATAGGTGCGCACGGACTCGAGGTTGTTCGCGTGCCGCAGAGGTGAGTATTCGAGGGTGATGCCGTTGCCGCCGAGCATCGTCCGGGCCTCACGGCAGATGGCTATGGCTTCGCGGCAGTTGTTGAGTTTGCCGACGGAGACCTGCACGGGTTCGAGCGTGCCGGCGTCCTTGAGGCGTCCCGTCTGGATGGCCAGGAGGGTGCCCTTCTGGATTTCGAGGGCCATGTTCACCAGCTTCTCCTGAGTGATCTGGTAAGCGGTGAGCGGCTTGTCGAACTGAAGGCGGTTCTGCGCGTAGTCGAGCGCCACTTCGAAGGAGTCGCGGGCCGCGCCCATGGCGCCCCACATGATTCCGTAACGGGCCTCGTTGAGGCAGGAGAACGGACCCTTCAGTCCCGTGACCTCGGGCAGGACCGCCTCGGCGGGCAGTTCCACGTCTTTGAGGTCGATATCGCACTGGATCGACGCGCGCATCGAGAGCTTCTGCTCGATCGGAGTGGCGGTGAAGCCGGGAGCATCGGTGGGTACGAGGAAGCCGCGGATGCCGTCGTCGGTGGCTGCCCAGATGACCGCGATATCGGCGATCGAGGCCAGGCCGATCCACCGTTTGGCACCGTTGAGCGTCCAGCGTCCGTCGGCATTGCGGGTAGCGGTGGTGGCCATCGAGGCGGGGTCGGATCCGGCGGTCGGCTCGGTCAGCCCGAAGCAGCCGATGATCGCACCCTTGGCCATTCCGGGAAGGTAGCGGTTCTTCTGCTCTTCGGAGCCGAATTTGTGGATAGCCGACATCGCCAGCGATCCCTGCACGGAGACGAAGGTGCGCAGCCCGGAGTCGCCGGCTTCGAGTTCGAGGGCGGCGAGACCGTATTCGACGGCGGAACGTCCCGGGCAGCCATAGCCCTGCAGGTGCATCCCGAGGAGGCCGAGCTCGCCCATCTCACGCACGATCTCGGTCGGGAAGATCGCGCCTTCGTACCATTCGGCGATGTTCGGCCGGATCCGCTCGTCGACGAAGGTCCGGACCTTCGCGCGCAGCGCCAGCTCGTCGTCGGTGAGGAGCCCGGCGAGGTCGAGCAGGTCTGAGGGGTCAAAGGCGGTGTCTGGGGTGGCTGGGTTGTGTGCAGTGTCTGCAGTCATGGGTGTCTCCTTGGGCATCGGGTTCGTCTTCAACAGTGCCATCGGTATTACTCAGAGTCCAAGAGGTAATATCGAAGTGATTAAGCACCGATTCTTATCAATCCACGCGGCGGGGGTACGGCATGGAATTCCGGCAGGTCACAGCTTTCCTCGCTGTCGCCGAGGAGTTGCATTTCGGACGGGCCGCGGAGCGTCTGCACATCGCGCAGCCCGCGCTCAGCCAGATGATCCGCGCACTCGAGAAGGACCTCGACGTCGATCTGTTCGAGCGGACGACGCGACGGGTCCGACTGACGCCGGCGGGCGAGGCGCTGGTCGAACCGGCCGCGGCCATCGGGACCCAGGTGGACGGCGCCCGACGCATCGCCCGCGCCGCGCAGCAGGGTTTGGCGGGCCGGGTGCGCATCGGATTCGGCGGCACCAGCGGCTACTCCATCCTGTCGCGACTGGCTCGCGAAGTCGGCGAGCGGCACCCGGGAATCAGCCTCGACCTGCAGCCGCAGATGTACTGCGGAGAGGCCGCGATCGCGCTGCGCGACGGGGAGACGGATCTCGCGATCATCAGCCCGCCGGTGCCGGCCGGCGTCGAGGTCCACGTCATCCGGCAGGAGAGCGTCATGATCGCCATGCCCTCGGCGCATGAGCTGGCCGAACGGGAATCGGTGAGCATGAGCGAACTCGCCGGTCAGCCGTTCATCTCCTATGCACCGTCGCACGGATCCCAGGTCAGAGAGGTGATGATGCGACTGGCCGACGACGCCGGATTTCTTCCGCAGGTCGTCCAGGAGGCACCCGATCCCTACAGTCTTCTGGCTCTTGTGGGCGCGCAGGTCGGTATGGCCGTCGTCGTCGAGTCCTCGGATCACATCCGCATCGACGGGGTGCGCTATGTTCGCCTCGCCGAGGGCGGAGATTCCTTTACCCTCGCCCTCGGCTGGCGCCGGAACAACCCGTCGGAGGCGCTGGCAAGGGTGCTCAGTATCGTCCGCGCCCTCTTCCCCTCCCCAATTACTACCTGACGGCGGCTCAGCAACCTGGCGCGAGGTTGCTGGGCCGCCGTCGGGTAGTTCGGTGAGCGCGAAGTTGGTGCGGAATGAGTGAGAGACTATGGGGATGGTGCATTCGCCCGATCTGTCTGCCTACGCCGCAAAGATGCGTCGGTTGGCTCATTCAGGTGTCGACCTCGAAGTCGACGCCCGGTTCGTCGACATGATTGCGCCTCGCAAATCAATGGTCCTCGACATCGGCTGCGGGATCGGCAGTACGGTCGCGGCACTGCGCAGAGCCGGACACCGGGCATTGGGCATCGACCCGAATCCCGAGGTGCTGCAGGTGGCGAGGGAGCTCTTCGACTCTGTTTGGTTCCGGCAGATATCTGCCGAAGACCTCTCGCCCGAGACAATGGCGGCTTACCAGCTTCCGACGGTCTTCGACCTCATTCTAATGTCAGGCAATGTGCCGACCTTTCTCACCCGCGCGGAGCTCTCAAGGGCTTTTGCGGCTATAGACGAGTTGCTCGCACCCGGCGGTCACCTCCTTGTCGGAACAACGACCCATCGACGAGGCGGCCCTGTCGATCTCGATCACTGCGCTGCCGGAACATCACTGAGACTTGAGCATCGTTATGGAGACTGGCACCTCGGTGCATTCGACTCCGACTCAACATGGTCGGTCAGCATCTACTCGGCCCCTGGCACCCGACGCACTTCCGAGGGCCCCGACGGAATCCACGTACTGCCGCCTCACTAACCCTCCTTGCTACCCGACGGGGGCCCAGCAACCTGGCGCGAGGTTGCTGGGCCGCCGTCGGGTAGCAAGGGGCTGGTATCTTCTATTTCGTCGGCCGATCTGCAGACGGGAGGGACTGGGAGTGCACGAGGCAAGCGAAACGACCGTCCCCGCACAGGAGCTGCTGGTGACAATCGGGGCCGGACTGCTCGCCGGCGGGATCTCATCGGTCGATGTCGAAGACGCACTGACCGGGCTCGCTCCCGCCGTCGGCCTGAAGTCCATCAATGTCGCAGCCCTTCCCAAAGGCCTGTTCCTCACCACCTGCCCCGGCAGTCCCACTCGGTTTGAACGCATCGGCCCTGACCTGCGGTTCGACCAGACAGCGAAACTGCTCGACATCGTCGATGCGGTGCGGTCGCGTCGGCTCGGCATCGAGGCCGCCAGTCGAAAGATCGAGGCGGAGGTATACGGCACTCCCCCACGCTGGCCTGCCTGGCTGACCTACCTCGGTGCGCTGCCCATCGGCATCGGGCTGTGCCTGCTGCTCGAACCGGGACTGATCAACCTCGCCTTCGCTGCCTTCGGCTCTCTCCTCGTCGCCGGCGCGCTGGCTCTCAACGCCAAACATCCCAGCCTCGGCCCTCTGCTGCCGGTCGCCTCGGCGTTCATCATCTCCGTCATCGTCCTTGTCGGCTACCGCCTCGACTGGCTCGAGAGCCCGCTGCGCACGATCGTTGCGACTCTTGCCCTTCTGCTGCCCGGCAGTGCCGTGGTCACGGGCCTGACCGAGATCTCCGCCGGCGCGCTGTCGGCCGGCAGCTCCCGACTCGTGTCCTCCACGGTGCAGTTGGCGATGTTCATCGCCGGAGTCGCCGGCGCCGCAGTCGTGATGGGCACCGGCGCCGAGGCGCTCGCGAACTCCCAGCTCACCGATTCGACCTGGTGGCTCTCCGCCCTCGGGGTCGCCTCAGCGACTGTGGGCCTCATCATCTACCTGCACACGCCGCTCGAGCACACGGTGCCCATCGTCCTCACCATCGCGGCAGCAGCCTTGGCCCAACTCGGCGTCGGCGCCGAATTCGGAGCGGCCATCGGCGGTCTGGCCGGAGCACTGACCGCGTCCCTGGTGGCCGTTGTCCTCTCCCGACTGCCGAAAGGACCGATCTGGCGGATCAGTTTCGTGCCCGCATTCCTCGTCGTCGCCCCCGGCTCCTTCGGACTCCTCAACGCCTCGCAGATCGAATTCGGTGACGGTTCCGGAGTTGCCGGCAGCCTGCTCGCTGCCGGGGCGACATTCTTCACCATCGCCATCGGCACGGTCATCGGCTCCGCCATTGCTCACGCTGCGGAGCCCGATGACGAGATCGTCGCCTGAGACTCTCCCAGAACTACCTGACGGCGGCCCAGCAACCTCGCGCGAGGTTGCTGGGCCGCCGTCGGGTAGT
>NZ_JBNFOL010000046.1:0-21058 GCF_057364765.1 Brevibacterium sp. LAARM3_SD1
TACCTCGCGCGAGGTGAGCTGGGCCGCCGTCAGGTGGCAATAAGGGAGGTCAGCCGGCTTGGGGGACTGTCTCGGCGGACAAGAGCTCCGTCAGTTCCGTGGACACGGATGCCAGAACGCGCAGGCGTTCCGTCGTTCGGGTCAGCGCCACGTAGAGACCGCCGACGCCCTCCTCGCTGCCGAGCGGGGCGATGCGGCCGGGCTCGACGATGACCACCGCATCGAACTCGAGGCCTTTGGCCTGCTGCGGGGTGATGAGGGCGATCTGATGGTCCAAGCCCGTGACCGAACGCCCGAAATCGAAGTCCGCGATCGCTTCGGCGATGGAGTCGATGAGCCCCTCATCGGCGATGACTGCGATTTTCCCACCGTCGGCGGCGGACACCTCGGCTGCGACCGCTTCGGGGAGGGCTGCCAGCATCTCGGATTCGTCGGCGAAGGAATCCAACTGCGGATCCGATCCTCCCTGGCGAACCGATTCGACGAGTTCGAGCTGCGGGAAGTGCCGATGCAGGTAGCGGTTGGCCAGATCCATCACCGACTGCGGGGGTGCGGTAGGAGACCGTGAGCACTTGGAGGGCGAAACGGTCGCCGACGAATTCGGAGAGGATCGATGACCAGGTGCGGGCGTTGTCGACCTGCGAGGACTGTGCGAGGTCGCCGACGACGGTGGCCGACTTCGACGGTACGCGACGGAAGAGGATCCGCCACTGCATGGGAGTGAGCTCCTGCGCCTCATCGACGACGAGGTGGCCGTACGTCCACTCCCGGTCTTCCAGGGCACGTTCGGCCAAGGTCAACGACGGTCCCTGTTCCTCCCAGCGGGCCGCGAGGTCTCGGAGGAGACCATGCCGCCGGTCTCGGTCATATCGACTACGGCTTCGGCGTATTCGCGTGCCGAGTCATCCCTGGCCTGCGTCTGCTGCGGAGCGGAACCGAGAAGTTCGGCCAGCTCGTCCAGCAGCGGCACATCGTCGACGGTGAACTCGTCCCGACGCTGCTCGAGCAGAATCGACTGCTCGGCGGGAGTGAGGAGCTTTCGAGCGGCGGCCCGCAGCTTGTGCGGTCTGCCCAGCAGGGAGCGCAGAGCGGCGGCGGGGCCGATGGGGAACCACGCAAGGTTGAGGGCGCGACGGACGTCGACGGAGCTGCGCAGATCTTCGAGCAGCTCGGGCAACCTCTCTCCGGGTCCATCCAAGCCCATCTCACGGGCGAGGTCCTCGGCGAGGATCTTCAGCAGTCCGGTGACGAAACCGGTGCGGGCGGCATTATGCGGATCTCCGCTGCGACGAGCCCGATCGCGCGCGGACTGGACGTCCCGGCGACGCAGCATGATCGTGTGCGAACGCACCCGCATCTCGACGTCCTCATCCGGAATGCGCTGGTAGTTGGCAATATGGTTCTTCAGCACCCCAGCCATGACAGAGCGGCCCTTGATCTCGGCGACTGCCGGTGCGTCTACGGCATCCGTGTCGAGTCCCGGATACAGCTGACCCGGGGTGAGCAGTACGGCCCCGGTCTCGCCGAGGCTGGGCAGGACCTTCTCGATGTACTTGAGGAACACCGTGGACGGTCCGACGAGGAGGACACCGGACTTCGCGATGCGCTCCCGGTGACGGTAGAGCAGGAACGCGGCACGGTGGAGGGCCACGGCGGTCTTGCCGGTGCCCGGCCCGCCCTGGACGACGAGGACGCCGGAGAGCGGACGGCGGATGATCGCATCCTGTTCGGCCTGGATGGTCGCGACGATGTCGCCCATCCGGCCCGTGCGATGAGTGGTCAGTGCCGCGAGCAGTGCGCCTTCGCCCTGCAGGTTCGACCGCTGAGCGTCGTCGAGCGCGTCGATGTCGAGCACATCGTCTTCGATGCCGGTGACCTTCCGGTTCGCGGTGACGAGGTGACGGCGACGGGCGATTCCGTCGGGATTGGCGGCAGTCGACTGGTAGAAGCGTTCGGCGGCGGGGGCCCTCCAGTCGATGAGGATCTGCTGACGCTGTTCGTCTGTGAGCCCGATGCGGCCGATATAGGCAGGGGCGTCTTCGTCGACGATATCGAGGCGACCGAAGCACAGTCCCTCCTCGGCGCCGTCGAGGCGGATGAGCTGATCCTCGTACAGTGTCGCGAAGGCATCGCGTTCGGCGCGGTGCTGGTGATTGCCTCCGACTTCGGAGATCCTCACCGTGCCCAGGCGGGCTGTCGTCTCCTCCCGGAGCTCATCGAGGCGGGCATAGAGCTCGTCGAGCTTGATCTGCTCGACACGAATTTCTGAAGTTTCCGTCATCTCACCTTCTTGGGTCGGCATTCAATTATGCCGAACTTTCCCCGTCGTCTGTAGTCGCAAAGTCATTTCGGACCGGGGCGTACCTCACATTCCAGCATTCCAGGCGAGCGCGGGCGGGCGCGGAGGTCAGAGGCCCACGCGGGAGCGGAAAGCGGGTGCTCGAGCAGAGCAGGCAGGTGATGGAGTCAGAGGCCCAAGCGGGAGCGCAGGCTCGACCCCGCCAGGAATGTCGCCGAGGAGGCGGCGGTGCGCAGACTGCGGTCGAGACCGTTCGCATCGAGCGGAGTGTGGGAGGCGAAGACGACGACATTGCCGCGTCGACGTCCCTTGAGGATCGCCGGTTCCGTGGCGGCGGCAAGATGGGCGAAATGTTTGCCGAGGATGCGGAGCTCGGTCCGGAGAACGTTGTGGTCGCCGGTGTCGGGCACATTGGCGACATAGAGTCCGGAGTCCTTGACCGCCTCGGCGCAGGAGGCGAAGAACTCGGACGTCTGCAGGGACGCGGGAACCGAGTCGTGGTCGAAGGCATCCCGGACGAGGACGTCGAGGGTGTCGGGTCGGAACTTGCCGATCTCCACCGCGCCGTCGCCGGCACGCAGGGCCAAGGCCGGGGAGCGGGGCAGATCGAACCAGTCGCGGGCGAAGTCGAGCAGCTTGGCATCGATGTCGATCGCCGTCTGCTTCGATCCCGGCCGTGCCGCGTCCAGCGCCCTGGCCAGAGCACAGCCGGCGGCCCCGATGTGTGCGGCCCGCAGGGTCTGGTCGGGGAGTTCGACGTCGATGATGCGTCGCATCCAGTCGAGGTACTCAAAATCCAGCCGCTGCGGATCGCTGAGAGTGATCGACGACGAGGGGACCCCGTTGACGTGGAGCACATAGGAATCGGCCTCACCGTCGACCTTCTCCAACCGGGCCTCACCCGTTGAGATGTCGACCACTTGAGAACCAGGAGCTGTGTATATCCGTCGCTTCGCCACCCCTCACTTGTATGCCAGTGAGGCGTCTGAGGCAATTCGGCTCGGAATCTCGTGGGGACGACGGCCGTGACTCATCCACTCCTGCGCTGTGGACGGATTCGGCCCGTCCACAGGCGCCGGCCGGGGCCTGGAGGAATCGCCTCGGAGTCGGATTGAGTGGTTCCCAGTCAGGAGGTCCACTCGAGGAACGGGCCCACCCTCACCCACGGGAACCTCAACAACAGGCGGGTTCCCAACCGACACAGGAGGACACAGTGAAGACACCGGCCCGCACACCCGAGGACATCATCGGGATCATCCCGCACACTCTCGGCTACACCCCGCGCCGCAGCCTCGTCGCCGTCATCGTCGGCACGGAGAAGCAAGGGGCCCAGACCAGTTCGACGACGATGCGCATCGACTTCGACAGGGAGAGCGCGGCGCAGACACTGTCCGAAGGCGGCGGCTGGTACGCCGATCTCATCATGCGCGCCTGCACGGTCACCGGGGTGTTCCTCGTTCTCTACGATGACGACTACCAGCCGGTCAGCGCCTTCGGGGCCGGTGCCGACGCCGAATACGCGGAGGTCCACCGTGGTCTCATCCGGGCGGCCATCGATGAGCTGGCTCTGACCTTTGCTGCCAGAAGCGTCGACACTCTCAGCGCGTGGTGGGTCAACCAGGAGCACTTCGGACGCATCGACGAGGACGGCTATGACTGCACACCGCTGATCGAGGCCACCACCTCGGCATGTGCCACAGAACTCGTCGCCGGGGGATCCAACCCCGTCAGCGACCCCGAGGATCTCGTCATCTCCCCGATGCCCGCCGCAGCCTTCGCCGACAGTCGTCGCGGACACGCCGAGGAGTGGATGGGCACGGACGAGGCCTTCGCGATCCTCGCCGATGTCTATCCGCGCCTGAACGCGATGCGGCGCGAGGAGGAGGCGATCGACGAGGCGCGCATCCACGACCTGATGGACCTGCCGACAGTGATGGCGTTCGACACTCTGCTCGTGGAGCTCTGGTCACGCGACGCCCTCGAGATGATCCTCAGCTTCGACCACCCCGACTTCCCGCCCTCCCTGGTCAAAGAGCTCGACGGTGACGAACTCTGCACGCTGAGCCGCCGTGTCGTCTCCCAAGCACGGGCCGCTCAGGAGCTGGTCGGGCTCTCCTCACGTGCGCCGCGGCGCGAGACCTGATGCTCACCATCGCCTTGCTCAAGGACTACCTGCAGGCCGGCCACCCGCAGGCGAGAGCCAACACCTATGCCGTCATTGCCTGGTTCAAATGGTCGCTGGGTGGGTCGACGATGGCGCTGAGCTATGCGCGCGCCGCCATCGAACTCGAATCCGAACACGGCCTGGCCGAACTCATCGTCAGCGCGGTCAACATGGGATGCCTGCCCCGCTGGCTGACAGAGACTCAGAGTTCGACCATCTGATCGGGCCAGGGTGAGCGATCGACGTTGTCACCGACTGAACATCGGCACCGTGCCGTCGCCTACGGACCGACGTTGTCACCCATCGATCGATTCCGTCACCGACGGATCGGCTGGGACGGTCGGCCGCCTCGGCGAGGGGAGACAACGGGAGGCGAAAAGGGAACAGTTTCGCAGGTCACGTTGTTGCCGGGGAAAGTCAGGTCGTAACGCCGCGGAGCCGTGGAGGGCCGATTCGCAAAGCCGGGAATAACGTGAGAAAATTAAGCGTTGACCCAGTCATTGCACGATGGGCGAACTGTGCGTTCGCCCCGGACCGCACGCGGACCACTTGACTTGGGTCTTAGTACTGTCCGAATGCATGGGGAAGTTTCAACGCTCGCGAAAGGTGAACACGTGCCCAGAGTCGACAAGGAATCCACAACGGTGACGGAGAAGTCGGAGGGAACGGCCGGCTCGACCTCGACCGGTGGAACCAAGACCACTGCGGCGTCGAAGTCCACTGCGAAGAAGACGACCGCTGCCGGAACCAAGAAGGCGACGACTGCGAAGGCGACGACTGCGAAGTCGACTGCCGCAAAAACCGAGACGGCTGCGTCGAAGAAGACGACTGCTGCGAAGAAGACCACCGCAGCGAAATCGACTGCCGCTGCGAAGACGACCACGACGAAGGCCACCGCCGCCAAGGAAGCCAAGAAGGCGACCAAGGAGAAGAAGGCCGACGACGTCATCGACACCACCGAGGAGGTCGAACCGGCAGCGGACGCTCTGGCCACAGAGGAGAGCCCCGCCGAGGCGACCGAGACGAAGAACTCGGAAGAGAAGGAGAAGAACGCCGCCGTGGCCGAGGCCGGAGGCTTCATCGTCTCCGACGCCGACGAAGAGGACGCACCTGCCCAGCAGGTCGTCTCCGCCGGTGCGACCGCGGACCCGGTCAAGGACTACCTCAAGCAGATCGGCAAGGTGGCACTGCTCAACGCCGCCGAGGAAGTCGACCTGGCCAAGCGCATCGAGGCCGGAATGTACGCCGAGCACCTGCTCGACGGCGGCGAGGTGACCGACCCTCGCGAAACGATGGACTACAAGTGGATCATCCACGACGGTCGCATCGCGAAGAACCACCTGTTGGAGGCCAACCTCCGTCTTGTCGTGTCCCTGGCCAAGCGCTACACCGGCCGCGGAATGCTCTTCCTCGACCTCATCCAGGAAGGCAACCTCGGCCTCATCCGCGCCGTGGAGAAGTTCGACTACACGAAGGGCTTCAAGTTCTCGACCTACGCCACGTGGTGGATCCGTCAGGCGATCACCCGTGCGATGGCGGACCAAGCGCGGACGATCCGCATCCCGGTGCACATGGTCGAGGTCATCAACAAACTCGCCCGTGTGCAGCGTCAGATGCTGCAGGACCTCGGTCGCGAACCGACCCCGGAAGAGCTCGCGAAGGAACTCGACATGACGCCCGAGCGTGTCGTCGAGGTGCAGAAGTACGGCCGCGAGCCCATCTCTCTGCACACCCCGCTGGGTGAAGACGGCGACTCGGAGTTCGGCGACCTCATCGAGGACTCCGAAGCTGTTGTGCCTTCGGACTCGGTGAGCTTCACCCTCCTCCAGGAGCAGCTGCACTCCGTGCTCGACACGCTCTCGGAGCGTGAAGCCGGAGTGGTGTCCATGCGCTTCGGACTCAACGACGGTCAGCCGAAGACCCTCGACGAGATCGGCAAGGTCTACGGAGTCACCCGTGAGCGAATCCGCCAGATCGAGTCGAAGACGATGGCCAAGCTGCGCCACCCGTCCCGCTCGCAGGTGCTGCGCGACTACCTCGACTGAGTCTCGTTCTCGAGTTCTGCTCGAGGTGAGATGAGCGAACGCCCCTGGGGATCTCCCAGGGGCGTTCGGCATTCAGCGTTGGGAATCAGCGACTGCGTCCGGTTCGGAACCGGAGGCACCGTGCGCGAATCAGAACCAGTCGATGATGCCGTCGAACAGGGCATCGGCGTACTTCCTCTGCCCGGACTTCGACTCCATGAGCTCCGCTTCGGACGGATTGCGCATCTCCCCGCATTCGACGATGACGGCGGGAACCGACGCATTGTTGAGACCGGCCAGGTCCGGGCGCCGGCTGATCGCGTCCTTTCCATAGGCCTTGTTCGGAGTGAACTCCTCACCCATCGAACTGCCCACGGACTTCGCCAGGTCCACCGATTTCTTCTCCGTCTTCTCGTCCTCGCCGGGATCGGCGACGATGATGTGGAAGCCCTTCACCGAACTCGACTCGCTGCCGTTGGCGTGGATGCTCACGAGCAGGTCCGCATCGTCGGCGAACGTCCCGCGCTCGTCCACACACGGTCCGACGCCCTTGTTGTCCTTGCGGCTGAGCACGACTTCGGCTCCCGCGTCGGTCAGCGACTTCTCCAGCCTCTTCGCCACCGCCCAGGTGAAATCGGCTTCCGGGTAGTCGGAGTTCGTCGAGGTGCCCGTGGTGTTGCAGGCCTTCGTCCCGCCGCGTCCGTCCGGCACCTGCCGGTTGATCTCGTCCGGATGCTTCGCATTGCCGCCGTTGTGTCCGGGATCGATCGCAATGACCTTCCCCTCCAGGTCCGCGTCCTCCGCCTTCGCCGAGGCAGTCCCCGACTTCGCGTCGTCACCGCCGTCTGCGCTGCTGTCGGCAGAGGGGGACCGGCCGGTGGTCTCGGTCGCCTGAGCCGTCCGTCCGGGGGCATCCGAGCCCTGGCAGCAGGCCGCCAAGCCGGGCAGGCTCAGTGCGGCAGCGGCAAGGAGGCTGGGTACGAGGAGGCGATGATGCATGGCTCTATTGTTTCAGCTCTGCAGTGCCCATGGTCGCGTTCGTCCGGATGGATTCCCGACACGAGCCGCAGAGAATAGGGTACTGAGCGCGCAGCGATTAGAATTTAATCGAACGAGAGGAATTGTGTGGAAGACGAAAGCTACGGCGCAAGGCACCTGTCCGTCCTGTCCGGTCTTGAAGCGGTTCGCAAGCGGCCCGGCATGTATATCGGCACGACCGATTCCCGTGGTCTCATGCACTGCCTGTGGGAGGTCATCGACAATTCCGTCGACGAGGCCCTCGGCGGGCACGGATCCGAGATCCTCATCGAACTCGCGGCCGACGGCTCGGTGGCCGTCACCGACAAGGGGCGCGGCATCCCCGTCGACATCGAACCGAAAACCGGTCTGACCGGCGTCGAGGTCGTCATGACCAAGCTCCACGCCGGCGGCAAATTCGGCGGCTCGTCCTACGCCGCCTCGGGCGGACTGCACGGAGTCGGCGCCTCGGTCGTCAACGCCCTGTCCGCTCGCCTCGACGTCGAGGTCACCCGCGGTTCGAAGGTGCACAAGATGTCCTTCCGCCGAGGCATACCGGGACGCTTCGACGATTCCTCCGGCACACCGAGCCCCGACAACCCCTTCGAGGAATTCCAGGAACCGACCGGTCTCGACATCGTCGGCAAAGCCAAGCGCGGCGCGACCGGCACCCGTGTCCAGTATTGGGCCGATCCGCAGATCTTCCTGTCCAAAGCCCAATTCGACTACCAGCATCTGGTCGAGCGCGCCCGTCAGACGGCCTTCCTCGTGCCCGGCCTCGAGCTGCGCATCGTCGACCGGCGCGGTGTCGCCCGTGACGAGACGGGCGCAGTCATCGAGGAGCGCGAAGAGGTCTTCAAGTTCGACGGCGGAATCACCGAATTCGTCGACCACCTCTCGATCGACCCGCCGATCACCGACACCTGGCGGCTGCAGAACACCGGCACCTTCAAGGAGACTGTCCCGGTGCTGAACTCCTCGGGTCACCTCGAGTCCAAGGAAGTCGAACGTGAGGTCGGCGTCGATATCGCTCTGCGCTGGGGGACCGGCTACGACACGAAGCTGAAGTCCTTCGTCAACGTGGTCGCCACACCACAGGGCGGCACGCACCTGTCCGGGTTCGAACAGGCCTGTCTGAAGGCCATGCGCAAGGCCGTCGACGCCAACGCACGCAAACTCAAGGTCGGCAAGGACAAACTCGAGAAGGATGATGTTCTCGCCGGCATCACCGCCGTCGTCACCGTGCAGCTGGCCGAACCGCAGTTCGAAGGCCAGACCAAGGAAGTCCTCGGCACCGCGGCAGTGCGACAGATCGTGGCGAAGACCGTCGAGACTCAGCTCGGCGATGTGCTCGCCTCGACCAAGCGTGCCGAGAAGCAGCAGGCCGCGGTGCTCATGGAGAAGGTCGTGGCCGAGATGAAGTCGCGCATCTCCGCCCGCACCCACAAGGAGAACCAGCGGCGCAAGACCGCATTGGAAGCCTCCTCGCTGCCGGCGAAGCTCTACGACTGCCGCGACAACGGGGTGGAGAACACGGAGCTGTTCATCGTCGAGGGCGACTCTGCGATGGGCACGGCGAAAGCCGCGCGCAACTCCGACCACCAGGCGCTGTTCCCCATCCGCGGGAAGATCCTCAACGTGCAGAAGGCGACCTTGGCCGACATGCTCGCCAACGTCGAATGCTCTGCGCTCATCCAGGTCATCGGCGCCGGCTCCGGGCGCAGCTTCGATATCGACGCCGCCCGCTACGGACGAGTCATCATCATGACCGACGCCGATGTCGACGGCGCCCATATCCGGACTCTGCTTCTCACCCTGTTCTTCCGGTACATGAAGCCGCTGGTCGAAGCCGGTCGCGTCTTCGCCGCAGTGCCTCCGCTGCACCGGGTGGAGGTCGTGACGAAACGCGGAACGCCCAACGACGTCATCTACACCTACACCGAAGCCGAGCTCCACGCTCTGCTGAAGAAACTCGAGAAGCAGAAGAAGACCTACAAGGAACCGATCCAGCGCTACAAAGGCCTCGGCGAGATGGATGCCGACCAGCTGGCCGAGACGACCATGGACCCGAGCATGCGCACCCTGCGGCGCGTGACGATGGCCGATGCCGAGATGGCGGAGAACACCTTCGAACTCCTCATGGGATCCTCGGTCGGGCCGCGCAAGGAGTTCATCGTCTCCGGCGCCGCCGTCCTCGATACCGAACGCATCGACAGCTGAGAACGACGACTTAGTCAGCACCAACTGATCCGAGTCAGCACCCACCCAACTGAGCCCGGGCCGATCGTCGGTCCGGGCTCAGATGCCGAAGGCGGACGGTGTGACGATGAGCAGAGTCGGCAGGAGCAGAAGCAGAACGGCGAGTCCGATCGACATCAGCCGCACGGGGATCCGCGCCGGGTCCAAGGGATGTGACAGGCGCTGGATGCGCAGGGCTGACAGATCACCGCGGTGCTCGGGACTGATCGCTGCGGCGGAGCTCACTGCCTGAGCCAGGATCTGCGGATCGACATGGTCGCGCGCCTGATCATCGGCCATGAGCTCGATGAGCCGATTCACCGAATTCAACCCGATCGCCGTGGCGGAGAAGTACGGCAGAGCACGATGCCAGGCGGCAAAGGGGATGACGAGCACATCGTGCCGGAAATCCAGATGGGCCCGCTCATGGGCGATGACGGCAGTGCGCTCATCCTCGTCGAGGGCCTTGAGCAGACCGGTCGACAGGACCGCAGTGCCCTTCCGTGGCCCCTTGGGCAGGCAGTAGGCGACGGCTTCATCGGTGGTGATGATGCGGGTATCCGGGTAGGCGATGGACGGTTCGCTGAGCAGGTGCAGGATCTCGTCGTGGCGCAGACGGGTCTGCCGTGCCGAATAGAGCGTCAGAACCAGGCAGCCGAGGAGGCGGGCGATGAGGAGGACGGCGATGACGAGGAAGATCCATGCCAGCAGCGACAGCTGGGTGTGGTCCTTGCCGCGGATGAGATCGAACAGCCCCTGGGGAAGGCTCGTCGTGCCCGGGGCGACGGCGAAGGCGAGAGCGGCGCCGATGAGGGAGAGCCCTCCGGAGAGTCCGACGGCCTGCCAGAGGACGACCTCGGAGATCGGGTCACCGCGGAATCGAGCGAGTGCCGCAGGAATTGGCCATGCCAGCAGAAAAGCCAGCACGGCCAGAATGATTCCCACGATGGTCATTGAGGTGACCGGCCTGGGTCAGGACTGCGTCGAGTGATTGCGCCCGAGCAGATTGCGCAGCGCCTTGGTATCGGCCTCCGAGACGGTGCCGAGGAAGCGAGCGAGGACAGCCTGACGATCCGGTGCCTGAGACAGCATCTCGGTCATCAGCTCGGCCACGTGATCCTCACGGGTCGAGACCGCGACATAGCGGTGCGGTCGGATGCTGCGATCGCGAGTGACGAAGCCCTTCTTCTCGAGTCGAGACAGGACCGTATGGACCGTCGTCAGTGCGAGCTCACGATCCGAGAGGACCTCGCGGAGCTCGGCGGCACTCAACCCGTCGTCGTGGACCCAGATGGCGTCCATGACGCTGCGTTCGAGTTCACCCAGTGTTCCCACAGTTCTTTCGCCCTCAATTTCTTTGTCGGTCTGATCGCACCAGTATATCTCTACGGGCTGTCGAATTCCACACAGGCGCCTGAGCTTCGGTCCGGTGGCGGCCCTGGTCAGGCGTCCTTGTTCGAGCGCATACTTGGAACCGGGAGTCTTGAATGATGAAACCACTCGGGTGGGGTTACTACGAACTGTAGAATTCTACGTGACGTAGAAACAATGCTCGTGTGAAACCTGAATGGAGCGCCCATGGAGCTGGACCCGGTCCTCATCGGACGGTGGCAATTCGGAATCACGACGGTTTACCACTTCTGGATGGTGCCGTTGACCCTGGGACTGGGCATGCTCGTGGCGGTCCTGCAGACGATCTACCACCGCACCGGCAACGAGGTGTATCTGCGGAGCACGAAGTTCTTCGGCAAGCTCTTCCTGATCAACTTCATCATGGGTGTGGCCACCGGTCTGGTCCAGGAATTCCAGTTCGGCATGGCCTGGAGCGAATACTCCCGCTTCGTCGGCGATGTCTTCGGCGCGCCCTTGGCCTTGGAGGCCCTGCTGGCCTTCTTCCTCGAATCGACGTTCCTCGGCCTGTGGATCTTCGGCTGGGGCCGACTGCCCCGGGCGGTCCACCTCGGCTCACTGTGGTTGGCCGTCATCGGCACATGGCTCTCGGCCTACTTCATCATCGTCGCGAATTCCTGGATGCAGCACCCGGTCGGCGTGGAAATGGTCGACGGTCGGCCAGTGATGACCGACGTCTGGGCTGTGCTCGGCAACAACACCGCCATCGCCGCCTTCACTCACGCGATCTTCGGCGCCCTGGCCGTCGGCGGTTCCTTCCTCCTCGGCATCTCGTGGTACCACCTCTACCACCGGCGCAAGGCCGGAATCGACAGCGTCGGCGCGACGGCAAGGTCATCGTCGGCTCGTCGAAGGAGCTCCCCGGACGGGACAAGATGGACCACACGGTGTGGATCAAGTCCCTGCGCATCGGCGCGATCGTCGGGATCTTCGCCTTCGCCGGGGTCTCGATCACCGGTGATATCCAGTCCAAGCTGATGTTCGAACAGCAGCCCATGAAGATGGCCTCCGCCGAGGCGGCCTGCCACGACGGCACCCAATTCTCCGTGCTCACGATCGCCGACCCTGCATCGAACGACTGCGACGGAGTCGAGAACATCTTCGAGATCCCCGGTCTGCTGTCGTTCCTGGCTAACGGCGACTTCGACACACCGGTCCACGGAGTGACGACGCTGCTGCCGGAATACCAGGAGCGCTACGGCACCCATATCCCCGACGACCCGCGGTACGGCGAACACGCCGGCGAACCGGTCGACTATCAGCCGATCATGATCGTCACCTACTGGGGCTTCCGCATGATGATCGGCTTCGGCGCCCTGGCCGCAGGAGTCTGCGTCATCGGACTCTGGCTGGCCCGCAAGGGCACGGTGCCCGAGTCGAAATGGCTCAGTCGCGGATTCGTCCTGGCCATTACGGCACCGTTCCTCGCGAACTCGGCCGGATGGATCTTCACCGAGATGGGACGTCAGCCCTTCGTCGTCGCACCGAACCCGGCACAGCTCGACGGGGTGTATATGTACACCCAGGCGGCGCTGTCACCGGAGGTGACGCCTGGGATGCTGCTGTTCTCCCTGATCAGCCTCACCACCGTCTACGGAATTCTGATGGTCGTCGAACTGCGGCTGATCACGAAGTACGTCAAGGGCGGAGTCGCCTCGGCGATGCCCGAACTCGACCAGACGAATACGAAACCCACGATCACCGACAACGGCGACGACGTCCTGTCGTTCGCGTACTGAGGGAAGGTCACGATGGAAATCCTCGCCACAATCTGGTTCGTCCTCATCGTCGTGCTCTGGATCGGATACCTGTTCCTCGACGGGTTCGACCTCGGTGTGGGCATGATGATGCCCTTCCTCAGCCGCAGCGAACGCAGCAAGCGCGTTCTGCTCAACTCGATCGGTCCGGTCTGGGAAGGCAACGAGGTCTGGCTGATCACCGCGGCCGGAGCGATGTTCGCTGCCTTCCCACACTGGTACGCCTCCCTGTTCTCAGCGCTCTACATTCCGCTGACCATCTGCCTGCTCGCACTGATCTTCCGCGCCGTGGCCATCGAATACCGCGGAAAGGGCCACTCGGAAAGGTGGAGGTCCTTCTGGACCTGGGCCCTGGCCGTGGGATCGGCCGGAACCGCCTTCTGCATCGGTGCGATGCTCGCGCTGACTTCCATCGGTCTGCCGCTCAACGACCATGGCGATATGATCGGCGGCGCCTTCGCCTGGATCTCGTGGCCGGCACTCGTCGGCGGACTCGGCGGACTTGGCTTCTCCCTGGCCCACGGACTCATCTACCTCGGCCTCAAGACTCAGGACGATGTCCGGGCACGGTCGCGGCGCTGGGCTGGTCGGATCATGCTGCCGGCCGCGATTCCGTTCCTCATCTGGTTCGCCTACTCGATCACCCAGCGGACCTGGCTCGTCGTCCCGGTGCTCATCTCGATCGCCGCACTCGTCGCCGCGTTCTTCGCAGTCCGAGCCGGGGCCGAGAAGCCCGCCTTCATCCTGCACGGGATCTACCTCATCGCGGGACTGGCCGCGGCTTTCGCCGGTGCCTTCCCGAACGTGCTGCCCTCGACGATCGATCCGGCGAACTCGCTGACGATCGCTGCGGCATCCTCGTCGGATTACACCCTGAACGTCATGCTCATCGTGACGATCGTGATCCTGCCGATCATCATCGCCTACCAGATCTTCAGCTACCGGATGTTCCTCGGCCGCATCGCCGAGACCCACATCCCCGAAGCGCATAAAGTGCCGGTGGCGATCCGGTCGTGAGCTCGCCTCTGTCGATTCTGCTCGAGCTGCCGACCGGTCGGCGGGGCTTGGCGCTGTCTGTGCTCTCCGCCCTGTGCCGCGCGGTGGGAATCGTCCTCATCGCCGAAGCCCTGGTCAGAGCGATTATCGGTCACAGTGCGCCCGGGATGTGGGTGGTGCTCGGAGCCCTCGGTGCACTGCTGCGCGGCGGCGGCCTCTGGCTCGACCGGAGCTTGGGCACCCGTCTGGCCTCCGCATCGAAACGCGGACTGCGTCTGCAGATCCTCTCGGGCCTGCTGCGCGGTCGGGGACGCCCGCGCACGAATGCGGCAGTCACTGTCACCCGCGGAATAGACGATCTCGACGACTATTTCACCACCGTGGTGCCGGCGCTGACTGCGGCGGCCGTGGTGCCCATCGTGCTGCTGGTGCGCATCCTCTTCAGCGATGTCCTCTCGGCGGTCATCATCGCGGTGTGCCTGCCGTTGGTGCCGATGTTCATGGTGCTCATCGGCCGCTATACGGCCGACTCGACCGCGGAGACCATGGCGGCTCTGGAACGACTGTCGGATCATCTGGCCGAACTCGCCGAGGGGCTTCCCGTCCTCATCGGTCTCGGACGTTCACGCGATCATGCGCGCCGACTGCGGGAATTGGGGGAGCGCTACCATCAGGCGAACCTCACGACTCTGCGCATCGCATTCCTTTCGAGCCTGGCTCTCGAACTCATCGCCACGATCTCGGTGGCCCTCGTGGCCGTGGTCATCGGTCTGCGCTTGGTCAACGGAACGATGGACCTCAGCGACGGTCTGCTGGTCCTGCTCATTGCACCCGAATGCTTCATCCCTCTGCGAGAGCTCGGAGCCGGGTATCATGCGAGCGAGAACGGCCGCGAAGCCCGGGGGAGAGCCCAGGCGCTGCTGTCTGAGACGCACGCGGGAGGGGAGCCGACGGCCACTGAGTCGACTGCGGGCACCGAGCCGACGACCACTGATTCGATGGCGGCCATGGATTCGACGGTCACCGACTCGACGGCGGCCGGGGAGCGCACGCCCGACACATCAGGTCGACCGGGCGAGCAGCGGGTCGTCTATGCCGACGGCACACTCATCACCTGGTCGGGTACCATCGACACCCGGCCGGGCGTGACGACGATCAGCGGCAGGTCGGGAACCGGCAAGACCACTGTGCTCAGCGCTCTGGTCGGCAGTCTGCCGGCAGACGCGCACTCGACCGTCGATCCGGTGACCGCCGCGTATGTGCCGCAGGCTCCGCGCACGTTCGCTGAGACCATCGGTGCCGAACTCGACCTCTTCGGACTCGATGAGGATCGCGCACGGACGGCTCTGTCGGCCGCCGGACTGCCTGCCGATCTGCAGGTGCAGACGGCGGCGCTCAGCCCCGGCCAGCAGCGCAGGCTGGCGTTGGTGCGTGTGCTGCACCGCCTCGGTGACGGGGCCGAGGTGCTTGTCCTCGATGAACCGACCGCGCACCTCGACGCCGACAACGCCGACATCGTCATCAGCTTGATCGCCGAGGCGGCCGCCACCCACCGGGTGATCCTCGCCAGCCATGACGAACGGGTCCGTGCCCTGGCGGACACGGAGATCCGCCCGGAGAAGACCCGGATCCCAGTGAACGAGAAGGCAGAACCAGCGGTTGCGACGGCCGCCATGGCCGCGGCTCAGAGCAGAGCCGACACGGTCGACACCGCTGCCGCAGCCGCGCGGGACGAAGACTCCGGGACTGAGTCCCGGACATGTTCCGGAAGCGCCCCAGGATATCGCTCCGGGGTCGAGAGGCAGCCGGATGTCGACAAGCGGCAGTCCCGGGAAGAGTCCTGGACGGCGGCTCTGCGTCGACGCTGGTCGATTCTGTCCTCGAGTCTTCCGCTGTTCACCCCGACCATGCTGGTGGCCGCCCTCACCGCCTGCGCGTCGAGCCTCGCCGCCATCGCCCTGAATGCGGTCTCTGCTTGGCTCATCGTCGAAGCCTCCTACCAGCCGCCGATCATGCTGCTCATGGTCGCCATCGTCGGTGTGCGCTTCTTCGGGCTCAGCCGGTCCGTGCTGCTCTATGTCAGCCGGCTGAAGCTGCATTCGGCGATCTTCGCCGCACTCACCCGACTGCGCACCCGGCTGTGGGAGCACTTCGAACGCGTCGGCATGAGCGATCGGCGACTGCTGACCTCGGACTCCGCACTGCGCGCCATGGTCGCCGACGCCGATGATGTCCGCGACCTGGTGCCCCGGACTCTGTTCCCGCCGCTCGTCTCGACTTTGGTCGTCATCGGCGTGAGCATCACCGCCGCACTCCTCGACGTGAGTTCCCTGGGATGGTTCGTCCTTCTCGGCGTCATCAACCTCGTCATCGTCCCGATCGTCGTGATCCGGGCGGAGAGTCGCCTCGTTCACGGAATCAGGGACGACCGCAACCGGATCCTGTCCGTGCTCACTCGCGCCCTGCATGCGAAGGACGATCTGCGCACCAACCGGGTCGATTCCCGGGTCCTCGGTCTGTTGGCCGGTCTGGAGTCCGACCTCGAGGCGAAGCAGAAAGCCTCTGCCCGCAACTTCGGACTCGCCCAACTGTGGTTGCAGCTGAGCACGTTCACCACCGCGGTGATCCTGGCGGCGACCACAGAGGCTCCGACCGAGAGCGTCGCCGTGCTGTCCCTCATTGCATTGGGACTGGGTGAAGTGTTCGCTTCGGCACTCGACGCATTCCGTCAGCTGCCCGGGCTGGGCGCGGCACTGGACTGCCTGCCCGAACCGACCTCTGTGGGGGACTCCGATGCCGAGGCATCGTCGGGAGTCGAAGCGGCTGTCGAAGGCGCCGCGGATATCGACGATTCGGCCCGCAAGCCGGCTTTCGCAGACGAGCTCGTCGGAGTCGAGGCCCTCGAACTCGACACGATCACCGTCGGCTGGGATGACCAGGCTGTTGTCTCAGGTCTCGACCTGAGAGCCCAACGCGGCGGTTGGACCGTGCTGTGCGGCGACAGCGGAACGGGCAAGACGACGAGCCTGAGTGTGCTCCTGCGGTTTCTCGACCCCTGGTCCGGAAGCTACCGCGCCCGAGACCGGAACGGGACCGGCCACGATATGCTCACACGCTCACCCGAGGACCTGGTCGGCCGAATCGCCTGGTGCCCTCAAGAAGCACACGTCTTCCGCTCCACCGTGCGCGGAAATCTCGCCCTCGCTCAGCGATCGGTTCCCGGAGACAACGAGATGACGGCCGCACTGAGAGCGGCGGGCTTGGGCGACTGGGCCGACGCCGAGGGGCTCGACCGGTGGGTCGGCGACCGGGGGACGGAGATCTCCGGCGGTCAGCGACAGCGATTGGCAGTGGCCAGGACATTGCTGACCGGGGCCGATGTGATCGTCCTCGACGAACCGACGGCACACCTGGACGATGAGACGGCACGGCTGCTCATCGACGATCTGCGCGGGAACCTGCGCGACCGCACGGTCGTCATGGTCACCCATGACCGGCGACTGATCGCGGACGGCGATGAGGTCGTCGATCTCGGAACACAGGTTCCCGAGGTCGAACGCTCGAGAGTCTGAGGTCAGTCCCGCTTCGAGCCGAACATGATCTCGTCCCAGCTCGGGATCGAGGCACGCGAATTCTTCTTCGACTTCGGCTTCGAATCCTTCGCCGAGGCGGAGTCCTTGAACTGATCGGAGTGATCGCTCACTCCGGGCTCATTGAGCAGCGAGAGCTGATTCTCGTCGTCGAAGACACCGACCTTCTCGGTCGGCTCCTGCGGCTCCTCAGCAGAGGGAGCCGAATCCTCGAAGGCGAAGACCTCGTCATCGGTGGCGGCTTCGGGCTGGCCGGGAGCGGTGTGCGCTCCCTGCGGGTGAGTCTCGGGATCCTCGGTGACCGCACGCAGACGGGTCCGCGGCTCCTCCTCGGTGTGGCGGCGCTTGCGCAGGTTCTCCAGGATCCGGCCGGTCTCGGCCTGGTGATCGCGGGCCTGCTGCGACGGAGCCGAGCCGGCGGTGGGACGACCGGTCCGTCCGAGGCGATCGACGCGGACGACTGATCGGTGTTCGGGAGGACATCGACCTCCTCGGTGTTCCTCTGACGTTCGGCACCGCTTCCGTAGTTAGGGATCGGTCCAGTATCGGTGGGGCCGGAATCGGCGAGCCACTTCGCCTCATCGTCGATCGGGGTGAGCGACCTGCGGTAGTAGTGCCAGCTGGCGGTGCGGACACGGTCGGCGGCAGTGAAGCTGAGCTGGATGTACCAGTTGCCGTCCTGCTGCTTCCAGGAATCCCACTCCATCGTCTCGATATCGACGTCGCGCATCGCCAGACGTTCCTGACACAGCTCGATGAGCGGAGTCGGCTCGCCGTTGGGATCGTGATCGGAATAGATGGGATGACGGCTGGCGAGGTAGGCGGTGCGTTCGCGCTCGGCCATGGCCGGACTTTCATAGGTGCGCACATATTCGATGTCGGCACCGGTGGCGGCCACGACCTCCTCGGCGTCCATGCCGCCGCGGATCATGGCCTGGATCTCTTTCGGGCGCACGGGAGTCTCGGGCTTGGTCTGGGAGCGGTCCCTGCGGACCGCGGCGATGAGAGCCTCATCGAGGACGACTCGGTACTGAAGCCCGTTCTCGTCGTTCAACAGCAGATGGGTGCCGTCTGCGTTGACTCCGTTCAAGATCAGTTCACGCATTGCCTTAAGCTCCTTTGTCGCGTCTCAGAAGCATCGTGTCACGTTCGGCGCGTCGTGCCGGGCAGATTTCAGCGCGAGTCGCGAAATCACGGGCCGGATCGACCGTCAGGGGTGCGAATCTGTGAGACCGGACACGAATGGGCCAGGCGTCGGCCCGCGGGCTGGGTCGAACGGCGTCTGCAGGGCTCGGGAGGCGTGGGCGCGGCAGGCGAGGGCATGGACGTGGGTGCCGGACCGATCTGCGTCTGCTCCGTGAGTGGGCACGGCTCACTCTGCGGACAGCGGGCCTTGCTGAGGTGCAGTCTGTAAGATCGAAAGTGTGAATACGACTGCACCCATCGACGCCCTGGTCCTCATGTCATTCGGCGGACCGGAGGCCCCAGAAGAAGTGGTTCCATTCCTTCGCAACGTCACCGCCGGCCGCGGGATTCCCGAGGAGCGGCTCGAGGAGGTGGGGGAGCACTATTTCGGCTTCGGCGGCAAGTCTCCGATCAACGATCAGAACAAGGCTCTGCTGGCCGCCCTGCGCGCCGAACTCGATCGCCGCGGAATCGACACTCCGCTGATCTGGGGCAACCGCAACTGGGATCCCTATCTCACCGATGAGGTCCGCAGTTTGGCCAAGGACGGTGCCACACAGTTCCTCTCGATCGACACCTCCGCCTACTCGTCCTACTCATCGTGCCGTCAGTATCGTGAGGACTTCGCGAAGACGATCGACACACTCAAGGATGAGGGCCTCACGGTCTCGATCGACAAGATTCGTCAGTTCTACAACCACCCCGGATATGCCGACGCCTGCGCGGACTGCCTGAACCAGGGCCTCGCCGATTTCCGGGCGAAGGTCGGGCAGATCGACTCGTCCAAGCACCGGATCCTCTTCGTCACCCATTCGATCCCGAATGTCATGCAGGATGCCTCTGCGGTGACCACCAACGGCTACCAGGCCCAGCACGAAGAACTCATCGACCACCTCATGGGGCGCATCGATGAGGCCGATCGTGTTCCCGCCGAGCTCGTCTACTGCTCGCGCTCGGGTTCGCCCGAGGTGCCGTGGCTCGAACCCGATGTCAACGACCGGATGACCGAACTCGCCGAGGAGGGTGTGACCGGGGTCGTGCTCGTGCCCATCGGCTTCATCTCCGACCATATGGAGGTCGCCTTCGATCTCGACACCGAGGCGAAGGAGACCGCCGAAGAGCTCGGCTTCGACTTCACTCGCGTGGCCACCGTCGGCACCCATGACGCCTTCGTCAAGGGACTGATCGACCTCGTCGAGGAGCGCGTCGCGCAGCTGCGCGGAGACGCCGTCGACGCGCCGGCTCTGCCCGGCACGAAGGCTCTGGTCCCCGGCAGCGGTGCCTGCAGCATCGACTGCTGCCGCGGCCGCATCGAACGTGCGACCTACCCGAACTGGGCCGTGGCGAACTGAGTTCTGGGACTGAGCGCCTGAACTGAGCGCCTGAACTGAGCCCCGGAGACGAAAGAACCCTCCCTCACCGAATCGGTGGGGGAGGGTTCTTCTCTGTGCTGTCTCTCAGTAATCCTCGGGACTCGGGATGACCGGCAGGGCGCCGGTCTCGGCCTGGATCACCTCGGCGATGGGGCCGGTGTCGACATCATTCCGACCGGCCAGTTCCATGAGGTTCTGCAGGTCGTCGATGAGATTTTCGACGAGGAAGTCGTCACCGGCAGACCGTGCCTCGTGAATGCGATGACGGACATCATCGATTCGGGTGTCGAGCTGATCAGCGAATTCACTCATTGTGGATCCGTCCTTCCTCGGGTCGCCTCCACAGGGGACGAACCCGGTAATCTACCGACAGGCAGTGCTGTCGGTGCTGTCCATCACAAGCATTCTTGCAGAGCTCTTCGTGAACTCTATGTGTGCTCTGTCCATGCAGACAAGCTGGTGACGAGAATCACCGCATCAAGTGCTCATCCCATCTTGCCAACGGCAAGCATACAGTGCACAATGCTGGGGACACATCTCGGAAGAGGAGAGTATGCTCCTCTTCAGCACCCCTCCGGACAGAGAGCGAAGAGGCCATATGGCAACAGACTACGACGCACCTCGCAAGCAAGACGATGAGATCAAAAGCGATTCGATCGAGCAGCTCAAGGCCCAGCGTTCCCAGGATCAGGCAAGCAAGATCGACGAAGACGAGACTGCAGTAGCCGAAGGCTTCGAACTTCCCGGTGCAGACCTGTCGAACGAAGAGCTCTCCGTTCGGGTTCTGCCCAAGCAGAACGACGAGTTCACCTGCATGGAGTGCTTCTTGGTCCGCCATCGTTCGCAGCTTGCGACCGAAGAAGGCGGGATCCCCATCTGCACGGACTGTGCAGGCTGAATCGCTTCTCTTCGCAGAAACAGACCGCGCCCTCGAAAGGGGCGCGGTCCGTTTTTCTCTCCCTACTACCTGACGGCGGCCCAGCAACCTCGCGCGAGGTTGCTGGG
>NZ_JBNFOL010000047.1:0-19658 GCF_057364765.1 Brevibacterium sp. LAARM3_SD1
GGCGGCCCAGCAACCTCGCGCGAGGTATCTGGGCCGCCGTCAGGTAGTAATAAGGGGTTAGGAGGGGGTGGCGGCTACTGTGGCGGCCAGCTCGGTGGCCTTCTCCAAATGCTCGTTGGTGACCTCGCCGGTGAAGATGAGGGGATCGAAGGCGAGCTTCCAGCCCAAGCCGGTCGTGATCTGCTTCATCGCGGTCTCGGCCCCGGTCGTGTCATAGCCGCCGTGGATCCAATAGGAGAACGGCCTGCCAGCGGTCGGCTCGCGCACCGCGTTATACGTGGTGTCGAAGAAGTGCTTGAGGGCACCGGAGATATAGCCGAAGTTCGCAGTCGTCCCGAGCACATAGGCATCGGCGGCGAGCACATCCTCGACGCTCGCCTCCAGCGCCGGGCGGATTGTGACGTCGATGTCGCCGAGCTCAGGCATGCGGAGTCCGGACTCGGCCGCCTCGGCGATCTGCGCTGTCGCAGCGGACGGTGAATGATGAACGAGCAGAACGTTGACCATGGCCCCACCCTAGCCCCGGCCGTGCCTTCCGTCAGCCCTCATGTCTACAGTGGAGCCATGGCAGTCATCTTCGACCCCCTGCGCGGACGCGTGCGTCCGGACGCCAGCCACTCCGACGCCGAGATCGTCGACGTGCTCACCGAGACCTATTCCGATGCGGATTGGGCGGTGCTCACCGGGGCGGGAATGAGCACGGACTCCGGCGTCCCCGACTACCGCGGACCCGATTCCCCGCCGCGGAAGCCGATGACGATCCAGACCTTCCTCTCCCACCCCGATCAGCGCGCCAGGTACTGGGCGCGGTCATGGATGGGCTGGCCGCGGATGCGCGGCACCCGGCCCAATCGGGCCCACCTCGCCCTGGCCGAGCTGCCGGTGGCCGGGATCATCACCCAGAATGTCGATGGCCTCCACCAATCCGCCGCTGAGGCGGTCGCCGCCGAACGCGGAAACGATTCCGGAGCGCCGGCGCCGAGTCCCGTCATCGATCTCCACGGCAGCCTCGACCGGGTGATCTGCCTGCAGAACGGCCACCTGTTCGACCGTGATCTCGTGCAGCGGAGACTGAGTGAGCTCAATCCGGATTTCGCCGAGGAAGTCGGCATCGACCCGATCGACGTCGAAACCGCACCCGATGGCGACGTCGAACTCGAGGACACCGCCGGTTTCATCGTCCCCGACTGCCCCGAATGCGGCGGACTGCTCAAACCCGATGTCGTCTACTTCGGTGATTCCGTCCCCGCGGCCAGGGTCCAACAGGCCAATCGGATCGCTGACGAGGCCGCCGGCATCGTGGTGCTCGGTTCCTCTCTGGCGGTGCTGTCCGGTCTGCGATTCGTCAGGACGGCGGCAAAAGAGGGCAAACCCGTCGTCATCGTCACCGACGGGCCGACCCGAGGTGACGAACTCGCCGACTACCGGTCGATCTCCCGCGTCGCCGACTTCGTCACGACCTGGGCCCGCCGGTGAAGTGACAGGCCGGCGAAGCGACCGGGCGGTGAGATGACGAAGCGTCCAGGCGAGTCCAAGCCGGAGATGGAAGACTGGCGGGTATGAAAGACAATCTGGCACGCGCCGAACGACTGCGACTCGTCGACTCCGCCCGCCGCGCGGGTGAAGACGCCCCCACACTGTGCGAGGGATGGAACGTCAGGGATCTTGCCACTCACCTCGTCATCCGGGAACGCCACCCGCAGGCCGCCGCTGGCATCTTCATCCCGAAGTTCTCCGACCGTCTGCAGGCGAAGGAAGACGAATACACCGAGATGCCGTTCAGCCGGCTGCTCGGACTCGTCGCCGCACCGCCGAAATGGACTCCGGGTGCCCTGCCGGGAGTGGAGTCGGTGATGAACACGACCGAGTTCCTCGTCCACCATGAAGATATCCGCCGGGCCGCGATCGAATGGATTCCGCGCCGGCTGTCGCAGGCAGAGACCGCGACCGTCTGGGCACAGACGAAGGTGGCGCTGCTGCCGTTCGCCGGGAAGGCCAAGGGCCCGGTGACGATCTCGGCACCGGGCTTCGGATCTCGCACCGCTGGGAAGAAGGGAAGCGGCGAGGCCACGACGATCACCGGGGCGCCACTCGAGTTGCTTCTCTGTCTTATGGGTCGGACAGACCACGCACTCGTCGACGTGCGCTGAGACCGGAAGCAGATGAGACCGGAAGCAGATGAGACCGGGAGCAGGGGAGTGTCGGGAAAACCCCCTCCCAGTCGGGGGATTGGTCCCTGTCGGCAGACGCTGAGGTCTTCCTAGACTGGTGTCAACAGCCGATACAGAGGAGACACGCACCATGAATGCAGCACCCACCCCGACCCCCGACCAGTTCGATCAGCCGGCCATCGGCCAGTACTCCAACCCGTCCACCGGACGGTACGGAGCACCGCAGAGCTACTCGAACCAGAACCGACCCCACTACGGCCAGCGCGTCGAAGAAGACCCGGGCAAGGTGCTCGGCATCGTTTCGCTCGTGGCAACTCTGTCGACGTTCCTCGGATTCAACTTCATCGGACCCGTCATCGGCATCATCACCGGTCACATGGCACGCAAGCGCTCGCAGGAAGCCGGCTTTGGAGACAACGAGATGGCCAAGTGGGGCTTCATCTTAGGCCTCGTCTTCCTCGGACTCCTCGTCCTCGGATGGGCACTCGGAATCTCGTTCGGAATCGTCGGCGGCCTCGCCAGCCTCATGGCCGGCTGACCCCGACCGATCCGATACTCGCCGATCAGAGACGGCAGAGGGCCGACCCACATGGGTCGGCCCTCTGTCTTTGCCAGAAATCGTTATCGAACTCAGTCAGTAGCCGACCCAGGCTCCGCGTTCCTGATCGAGCACCCGCGGATGCAGCAGCGTCGAGGCTTCGACCTTGCCCACAGACGAGCGATCACGATCCGGTGGGAACGTCGTCGAGGCGGCGAGCACCTCGGCGGTGGCGAATCGCAGGTCCTGCGGGGCATCCTCGGGCACGGTCACCTCGGGGCCGTCGCCACTGAGGTCGGCGAGGAAATATCCCCAATCGCCGAAGCTGGGGACATCGACGTGATACGGAGTCGTCGCCAGTCCCGCCTCGGTGACGGCCTGCCCGATGCCCCAGTAGGCATCAGGGGCGAAGTACGGGGAGCCGGCCTGGACGACGAGGCGGGCCTCCGGCGACATCACCTGACGGATGAGCCCGTAGAACTCGATGCTGTAGAGCTTCGACGTCGCCACATCATCCGGGTCCGGCAGGTCCGCGATGACTGCGTCATAGGCCGAATGCTTCGCCTCCCGCAGCCATGTGAAGGCATCGGCGGCGATCGTCTTCACCCGCGGATCGTCGAGGGAATCGTCGTTGAATGCGGTGAAGTGCTCCGAGGTCTTCGCGAGCTCCAGCACCTTCGGGTCGAGGTCGACGAGCGTGATGGATGCGACGTCGGGGTATTTGAGGATCTCGCGCACGGCCAAGCCGTCGCCGCCGCCGAGGACGAGGACGTTGCGGCGCGGACCGTCTAGCAGCGGATGGACGAGGCTTTCGTGATAGCGGTATTCGTCGGCCGAAGCGAACTGCAGATCCCCGTTGAGGAACAGCCGCGTATCGCCGGTCTTGCGGGCTTCGGTGACGACGATCTCCTGATAGTCCGAGCGCTGCGAATACACGATCGGATCCCGGTAGAGACGCTGCCGGGTGGTGACTTCGATGTCGTCGGTGTAGATCCACACCACGGTGAGCCCGCCGAGGATGACGACGAGCAGTGCCGCCAAGATGACCTGTGCGGTGCGGGAGATCTCGGTGCGGAAGAGCCAGAGGACGATGAGGATGCCCACCAGCACATTCGTCATCCCCACCGCCAGCGCACCGCGCGGCAGCCCGAGCAGCGGCAGCAGGAGGAAGGGGAAGGCGAGCCCGCCGACGAGTCCGCCCACATAGTCGGCGGCGAAAAGGTCGGCCACCGCGCTCGAGGCCTTCTGGGCGCGGATGCGTTGGACGAGCTCCATGAGCAGCGGGATCTCCGCGCCGATGAGTGCGCCGATGACGAACGCGAGGGCCACCATGGCCACGGTGTAGACATCGGCGAAGGCGAAGGCGAGATAGAGCAGAATGACCGACAGCCCGCCGATGATGCCCAGGGCCGCCTCGATGAGTGCGAAGGAGACGGCGGCGAACCCAGTCAGCCGTTTCGTCGCCAGCGATCCGATGCCCATCGCGAAGACCATGACGGACAGGACGATGGAGGCCTGGACGATGGTGTCGCCGAGCAGATAAGAGCCCAGGGCCACGAGCGCGAGCTCGTAGACCATTCCGCAGCTCGCGCAGATGAACACGGCGAGCAGGACGAAGAACCGGGCCGGACCCGGACGCATCGGCAGGGTGATGGGGCGGGCCGCCTCGGTGGGGGTGTCGGTCGGAGCGGAACCGGTCGGAGCCGAACCGGACTCGTCAGAGGTGCTCAAAGGAGGGCTGCGGCCATGATGCCCGCAATGCCCAGGTGGGCGGTGGCGTTGACCCAGACCTCAGGGTGCATCTGTGAGGAGTTGATGATCTCGCCGGTCTTACCCGGAGTGAGCAGACCGATGAGTAGGAAGCTCACGGCCATGAGGATGATGCCGACGAAGCCGAAGACGAGGGTGGACAGGATGCCTGCGGCCAGATCATCGGAGCTCGCGCGGATGGCGGCGATGACGATGATCGCGACGCCGGCCAGGTCGGAGGCGACGAGGACCGCAGCATTGCGCGACTTCTGCTCCCACAGGATGACGTGGAGCTTGCCCGGGGTGAGCAGGTCGACGACGAAATAGCCGATGACCATGAGGAGGAGCCCGCAGCCCGCATAGGAGAGGACGACTCCGGTTTCGAAGAGGAGGTAGTTCAGGAGCATGTCTGCCTTTCGCTGTGCCTATTTTCCGGTGCCCGGTCCGCCGCCGCGGAAGCCCGAGCCGTCGCCGTAGTTCGATCCGCCGCCGGAGAAGAACGGGAGGAAGAAGAATCCGCCGCCTCCGGAGCGTGAGGTGTCGCAGCCGACGTAGTCATAGCTGGTGCCGTTCTTCTCGTAGTCGCCCTTGCCGGGGTTCGAGACGTACTGGCCGTTCGAGAGGTCGTAGTCGCCGCAGTTCGCCGATCCGGAGGATCCGCAGCCGCGGAAGACATTGCCGAGCACGATGAGGACGATGACGATTCCGATGATCGTTCCGCAGCCGAAGCGCGGCTTCCGCCCCGAACCGCCGCCGGGGCGCTGGGGTCCGCCGGGCCGCTGTGGTCCGCTCCCGCTGCCGTTGTTCGCGCGGTCGAAGTCGAAGGAACCTCCGCTCATCGAGACGTTCGGTCCCTGGCTCATGTCGACCTCCTCAGTTCGCTGGTGCTGTGGACGATCTCCAGATGCTGCGGATAGCAGTGCCACGATTGCCACGCGATCCGCTCGGGCTGCGCGCACGTCAGCGACAGTGCCGTCAGCGCGCCGGGCTGCCCGGGGAACACGACCGAGAAGTGGTCGTCGCTGGTGACGGCACGGTCGGCACCGGTGGCGAGCACCTCGGCGGCGGCCGTCGGGAAGTCTCCGTGCACTTTCGTGCGCGTCGCCGTGAACCGGTGTTCGGTGTAACCGGCCCACCGTCCGTGGCGGACGTCCTCGTGGTTCCACCGCGGTCGTAACGGCGACATATCTTCGCCGAGGCAGGCGAAGGTTTCGATGAACGCATCGGTTGACCCGGCGCTCAGGATCGCTTGGTGGGAGGAGCCGATGACGGTCAGGGTCAGAGTCAGCTCAGGGGCCGCCTCGGCGAGGGTGGGCTCCGTGTCAGTGGGTGCGGCTACGGTGGGCACGGTGATGCTGCGGGAAGCCAGGGGAGCGATCCGACCGTGGTCGAGGCTGAGCCGCAGCGCCTCGGCACTGGTGTCGGTGAAGGGGACGTCGAGCGGGCGGGGGAGGGTGAGCATCAGCTGCCGGAGTAGATGGTGAAGGAGCCGGTCGGAATGGTCTCCCCTGTGCTGACTTCCCAGCGTCCGTGGTCGAAGCGTTCGAAGGCGAGCATGCGGCCGTCGCCGGATTCGTAGTCGACATAGTCGACCCCGCCCTTCTCGTTCAGCCCCGTGGTGCCTTCGGACCGGTAGGAGGCGGTGCCGTGTTCGACGAGGTCGTAATCCGTGCCGTCGACGGTGATGGTCCGTGCCTTCGGCTCGATGTCGAGGTCGGGGCGGTCGCGCCACCGGGCGACCTGCACATCGGGGTCGCGTTCGACGCTCAACCACATGCGCGTCGCCGAGGCGTCGGCCTGGAAGAAGTGCTCGGCCCACTCGTAGCCGCCCTCGGAGATGCGCAGAGTGCCGCGGACGAAGAACTTCTCATTGCCGAATTCGAGGAGGTCGCCGGCCTTGATGGTCTCCGGGTCGCCGCCGGTGTTCTGGTCGGCGGCGAAGGGATCGCGTGGGGCGGCCGGCTGCTGAGTCTGCTCCTGCTTTCGGGCCTTGGTGGTACGTGTTCGGATGACGAGCACGGTCACGAGGACGACGATGATGAAGACGAGGACGGCGATGAGGAGTTCTGAGGGCACGGCGGTCTGCTTCGTTTCGGTGGCCGGACGGTTCAACAACCACTCTAGTCGACCGAGACGTCACATGCGGGGATGATCGTCCTTCTTCTCGAGAGCTGTCATCGTATCGGCGATGACGAACCCGAGGTCCCGGTTGAGCGCGAGCATCGGTTCGTTGTCCGTCGCCGTGTACGTCTGCACCCATTGCGCCGAGGCGGTCGCGGCGACCGCGGGCAGCTGGCGCAGGTTCGCGACCTTGAGCGCGCGACCGATCCCGCGGCCCCGAAAGGCACGGTCGACGAGGGTGTCCTCCTGGATGACGATCTGCGGATCGTGCGAGGAGACCATGATCTCCGTGTATCCGACGGCGAGGTCGCCCACATGCGCCATCGAGCTCACCAGGGTCCACCCCTGCTCCTCCATCCGCTCCTCATGGCTGCGGATCGCCGCGGTGCTGGCATGAGCAGCGGTGCGGGTGAGATCGCCGACGGGCACGTCCTCATCCATCTGCGCCCGCAGCTGAGTCCAGGACTCCAGCACCTCCTCGGGGCAGGCACCGATCCACGAGGTGACGGAGAAGTCCGGGTCCTCTCTGATCACGGGCACAACCGTCGAGGCTCCCGAATCCTTGTACCGATTCGCGTCTGCCTCCAGGTAGGCGGGCAGGTCGAGCAGCAGCCGGTGCTCTTCGTTGCCGACGCTCATCCCGTGCGCCTGCGCGAAGGCGACCCCGGCCGCAGTAGGTTTCGGTCTGCACGATCGCCAAGGATTCGTCACAGTCAACGAGGAACTGTGCGGCCGCCTCGGCGAGGGCCGTGCCGAAACCCCGTCGACGGTGATCGGTGAGAACCCCGAGTTCGATATCGGTCGGGGTTTCGGGGGAGATGCTGATCTCGACGCCGCCGATGATCTCCTCGCCGAGGCGCCCACCAGGGCGATGTCCTGTCCGCCCGGGCGAGGGTGGGCGAATTGGGTGAGCGTCGTCTCGGCGCTGCGCCACCAGGCGGCGGTGCGGTCGTGCGTGTAGGCGGTGCGCATGACGTCGTTCCACGTCAGCAGCGCAGACTCGTCGTCGGCGGCGATGCGAGTGATCTGGATCTCAGGCATAGTGAGAGTCGATCACGGCAGGTGCCGGTTTTCAAGGACGCCGGTGCCCGGTTTCAGGACTGACGGGGTCCGTCGGGGTCGTCGGTGCCGCTGGGACTACCGGGTCCGACCCGGCCCTCCGCGGCCCGCGGTCGGGCGGATCGGTGGAGTCCGCCTCGGCGTGGGGATCGTGTTTGGGCAGGCGGGAGCCGATATGCGAACCGGGAGTGTTCATCACCCGGTACACGAGGAAGGCGCCGATGCTGAAGACGACGATGATGCACAGAGTGAGGAAGATGACTGCGCCGAGTCCGGGCTGCATCATTTCGCCATTCGACGGCGGTCGAAGTAGTTCGCGAACCGGGCCTTGAACGACCCCATGCCGATCGATCCGCCCACGCGCACGAGGGGGCGGCGGCCGGTCGGCACCGCATCGACCACGGATTTCACGCTGCCCCAGGTCTTCGACAGCTGATCGACGTTGACGGCCCAGTCATCCGGGATGACGATGACGACCGCGCCCATTCCGGCGACGATCTCGACTTCGATGACCTCGAGATCGGTCTCGACCTCGAGGAAGTTGAGTTCGATGTTCGACATCGAGGGTTCGCAGCGAATATAGGGCGGGACCGACCATCTGGCGCGGCGGACCTCGGATTCCCAGCCGGCCTTGATGACGAGCGGATCGAATCGATCATGGCCCTGGACCGCCATCGCACGGCCGGTAGTGGGCGCAATCGCCGAGGCGGGGCGGAAACGATCGGAGGGCAGTTCGGTGGTGAGGTCGGACAGAACCTCGTCGAGGTCGATGGGGAACTTCGCGGACTGGACCGTCTCCATCCGCTCGTCGAGCTCATCGACGGTGATCCGACCGTCGCCGGCGGCCTCGCGGAGCAGCTCGATCGCCTCATCGCGTTCCTTGTGGCCGATGCGGAAGGTCTTCGCGGGGTCGTTCTCGTCGGGGGAGGGGGTGGCTGAGCTCATGATCTCTATCGTGCCTGATCGGGAAGTCAGCGACAACGGCGGGACTCCGGGGGCCGTGTCTCGTGTCAGTCGTTGGCATTAGGCTAGGGGACGTGTCCACCGCACTGTACAGAAGATACCGCCCAGAGACCTTCGACGAGGTCATCGGTCAAGAGCATGTGACCGATCCGCTGAAGGCCGCCATCGAACGTGGCCGCATCAACCATGCCTACCTGTTCTCGGGCCCGCGCGGGTGTGGAAAGACCACCTCGGCGCGGATCCTGGCTCGGTGCCTCAACTGTGAGCAGGGGCCGACTCCGGTGCCGTGCGGGGAGTGCCCGAGCTGTCGGGATCTGGCCAACGGCGGACCCGGTTCGCTCGATGTCGTCGAGATCGACGCGGCCAGCCACAACGGCGTCGACGACGCCCGTGACCTGCGTGAGCGCGCCGTCTATGCGCCCGCGCGCGATCGGTACAAGGTGTTCATCCTCGATGAGGCGCACATGGTCACCTCGCAGGGCTTCAACGCTCTGCTCAAGATCGTCGAAGAGCCGCCGTCGCACATCAAATTCGTCTTCGCCACGACCGAGCCCGAGAAGGTCATCGGTACGATCCGGTCGCGGACCCACCACTATCCGTTCCGCCTGGTGCCGCCGGAGGCCCTGGGCAACTATCTTGACGAGCTGTGCACGCGTGAAGGCGTGCAGGTGGCCAAGGGTGTGCTGCCGCTGGTCGTCCGGGCCGGCGGAGGCTCGGTGCGTGACACCCTGTCCGTCCTCGACCAGCTCATCGCCGGTTCCGGACCCGATGGAGTCGACTACGGTCGGGCCATTGCGCTGCTCGGCTACACTCCGGATTCGCTGCTGTCTGACATCGTCGATGCGTTCTCCGCCGGTGACGGTGCCGGGGTGTACCGCGCGGTGGAGCGGGTCATCGAATCCGGTCAGGATCCGAGGCGCTTCGTCGAAGATCTGCTGGAGCGCTTCCGGGATCTCATCGTCATCAATGCCGCACCCGAGGCGGCCCATGCCTTCCTGCCCGAAGTGCCGCCGGACCGTCTGGAGAGACTGACTCTGCAGGCCAACGGCTTCGGACAGGGCGAGCTCTCCCGTGCCGCGGACCTGCTGAATGTGGGCCTGACGGAGATGTCGGGTGCTACCTCGCCGAGGCTGCAGCTCGAGCTCATCTGTGCTCGCATTCTGCTGCCCGGCTCCGGTCGCAGCCGGGATGCCGTGCTCAGCCGCGTCGAACGGATGGAGCGCCGTATCGGCATGTCGGCCACCGGTGTGGCCGCGAACGTGCCAGCGCCGGCGCAGGCCCTGGGGCAGGAGGCTGTGCAGGCGCAGGGGGCAGTGGCCGGTGGGACCGGTCAGGGGCAGGTGCCTGCTGCCGATCAGGGACAGGCGACCGGTCGGCCGACTTCCGGTGGGTCTACTGCCGGTGGGACAGGTCGTGGTGCCGGAGCACCGGGTGCGAACGTGCCAGCCGGACAGTCTCAGAGCGCCGCGCACGACGACTTCGACGACATCGCGGCCATGGCCGCGGCCGCCGAGTCGATGCTCAACGAACCTCCGGTTCAGTCGGGTCAGTCGGAGCGGCAGAGCCGGCAGGAACGACAGGGACAGCCGGACCGGCAGGAACGGCAGGAACAGTCGGCCCGATTCGATCAACAGGCTCAGCAAGAACAGCGAGTTCAGCAGGAGCCGCCGTCGCCGCAAGAGCCGCAGGTTCAGCCTGCACCGGCGGACAACGGACCACAGTCTGCCGAAGACGTTCCGGCCGTAGCTGAGCGCCCGTCGACGCAGGGTCAGCAGCCGTCGCCTGATTCGCCGTCCGAGTCCCCGTCCTCGGCGGGGCGTGTGCCGAACTCCGAGCCGCAGCCTGAGCGGAACAACGAGCAGCGGCGGGACCCCGCCGGTGCCTCAACTTCTGGCTCCGCGCCGGAGCCGGCACCGACCTCTGCGCCGGCGAACCAGCCTCAGCGTCCTGCGACCGAGCAGTCTCAGAACCAGTCCGCTCCGGCGCCAGCACCTGCGGCCTCGACGGGGCCAGCGGATGACTCGCAGTCGGAGCAGGCCGCGGCACCGGAAGCCACCTCGGTGGCGGGACCCGGTGACATCGGTGGTGAGATCGAAGCCATCCGCCGCGCCTGGCCGAGCATTCTCGCCTCGGTGGAGAAGCGCAGCCGCCTGACCCGTGCGATCATCGCGGCCAATGCGATTCCCCAGTCGTTCTCCGACGGGGTCGTCTACCTCGGCTTCAACAATGCCGGTTCCGTGCAGGGATTCCAGCAGCGCGACCATGCGGCCAAACTCTCTGCGGCGATCAATGACGTCCTCGGCATTCAGGCTCGAATCGACGTCGGCGATGTCGGTCGGATCGGCGGAGGAAGCGCCGGCGGCAACCAGGGCAAAGGATCCTCGGCTCCGCCCATGAACGACTCCGGCGGCAATCACGGACCGGCACCGAGCCAGCGCCGCCCCAGCCCGCAGGAAGTCGCCGCGGTCGTCGGGACCCGTGAGGTCGACAAGCCGCAGGTCGACCACGAGAAGTTCTGGGAGCCCAGCGGCCCGACTCAGGGTCCTTGGTCCTCCGACGACGAGGAGGGAGAACAGCCGGGTCCACCGACTGAACCCACGACACCTGATAACTCCTTCGGCTCTGCCGAACCGGCCGACGAACCATCTGCCGATGCTGAGCAGTCCGGCACTGATGGCGTGCGCGCGAGTTCACCGCACGATGACGCAGGCCCTGCAGCCGAGTCGGCTCCCGAAACCGAAAATGAGCCTGTGGCCGAGAGCGCCCGAGTTGCTGAGAATGCGCCCGCTTCCTCGGTCGCCCCGGATGTCGTCGTTCCCGATCTCTCCGACGATGACTTCTTCGGCCCGCCGGCCGACACCGCATCCGAACCGGCTGGCGACGGATCAGTTGGCTCCGGACCAGCCGGCGACTACGCTCGATCTGGTCCCGACCACCATGCGGGAACAGCGTCTGCGGGGTCGTCCGGCTTCGCCGACGACTCGCCGATGGAGTACGTCGAACCGCGGTGGGAAGAGCCGAACTGGAACGACGGTCCCTCACCGATCGACCCCTCATCGGTCGACTCTGCATCGACGGGCACCGCCTCGGCCGACGTCGATGAGACGAGCGCAGGCAGCGGAGCCGTCGACGTCGGAGCCGTCGTCGTGCCCCCGCCCGACGACGATCTCGACTACCCCGACCTCGCAGAGAGCCCCAGCGACTTCGGGGGAGGAGCCTTCGAACAGCCGGCACCAGCCGTGCAGTCTCCGCCACCGGCCTCGACCCACGGGGGAGAGAAGCCGTTCAAATCGCGCTTCGCCGCACTGGCCGAGAAACACGGTGTCACCACCACTCCGCCTGTCGGATCCGGATACGGATCCGCGCCACGGGCCAAACCGGCGAGCGGATCTGGTCCGGGAGCGCCTCGGCGCCGGGATCGAACGCCTACCCGCAGCAGTCCGGATCGGTCGAGGACGAGTATGATCCGGAAACGGACCTCGACGTCTCCGAAGCGCCGCAGATGGGCGTCGACGTGATCGCACGGGTCCTCGGCGGCGAAATCATTGACGAAAGAGAAGTATGAGCGCTGTATACGAAGGTGCCCTCCAGGACTTGGTCGAAGAGTTCGGCAAGCTCCCGGGCATCGGGCCGAAGTCGGCCCAGCGTCTGGCGTTCCACATCCTGCAGACGGACTCGCAGGACGTCAAAGCGCTGGCGCAGGCACTCACCGACGTGAAGAAGCGAGTGCGGTTCTGCGAGATCTGCGGAAACGTCTCCGAGGAAGCCGAATGCACGGTGTGCCAGGATCCGCGCCGCGACCGGTCGATGATCTGCGTGGTCGAAGAGCCCAAGGACGTCGTCGCGATCGAACGGACGAGGGAATACCGGGGTCTCTACCACGTCCTCGGCGGAGCCATCGACCCGATGGCCGGGGTCGGACCCGACAACCTGCGGATCAAGGAACTCATGACTCGCCTTCAGGACGGTGAGGTCAAGGAGACCGTCATAGCCACCGACCCGAACCTCGAAGGCGAAGCCACCGCCACCTACCTCGTCCGCCTCCTCGGATCGCTCGGCGTGACCGTGACCCGCCTGGCCTCGGGACTGCCCGTCGGCGGCGACCTCGAATACGCCGACGAGGTCACCCTCGGCCGAGCATTCTCCGGGCGCCGCGAAATCGACTGACCGCCTCGGCGAAGGGCTGGGATTTCGGCCTCTTTCGATTCCAATCGAAGTCCGCCGAGCTGTTGACAGCATATCGATAATCGTGAACCATGTTGTTTATCGATATATCGATAAACGATAAGTCATTGGATGCGGCGAAGGTCGGCGGAAAGCTCGCCTGCTTATCGCCGAGGCGGGAAGGCGTTGTCATGTCACCAACAGAGGAACAGAAGCCGGACGACGAACCTCAGAAGCGCAAGGCGTTCGGCACAGGTTACGAACTCTGGATCGGTTTGGCAGTCGGGTTCTATGTCATCTACGCCATCACTGACCTCGTTGCCCGAATAGCTCACTCCGAAGTGGCAGTGATGGTGAACTTCTCCGACGATGAGGCTTCTTCGATTGAGGCCGGGAGCGGAACAGCATCGCTGACCGGAGTCACCGAGATCGTTGTTCCGACTGCGGACGCCTCGGCCGGAGCGATTGTGCTCGTGACAATCGCCGAAATCGCAGTCATCCTCACAGTGCTGGCGGCCGCTGTCACCCTTGTGCCTGTCATACGCGACATAGCGGCGGGGACGCCGTTCACTCCGCGGGCTGCCCGCGCATTCGTTGCGTTTGAGTGGGTCGTGGCGATCGGATGGATCGTCTACTTCGTCACCATGGGCCTCGGCAGCAATTGGATCTCAGCCGATATCGGCATCGCCGACGGAGTTGGGCCAGACGTCACCGTCGTCCGGGCATTCTTCGTTCTCGGGGTCGTCGGCGGCGCTGAACTGCTGCGGCGGTGCTTCAGATCAGGGCGCGAAGCTCAAGAAGAGCTCGAAGGGCTCGTGTGATGGTCGAGGAATTCGACTCCTCCCGGGTTATCTGCCATCTCGACAGTCTGCTGACTCGGCGAGACATGAGCCTGACCGAATTGTCCAAACGCGTCGGGGTCTCGCTCGCAAACCTCTCAGTGCTTAAGAACAACAGGGCGAAGGCAGTGCGCTACTCCACTCTCATTGCTCTGTGCGAGGTCCTCGACTGTCAGCCCGGTGACCTCTTCACCATGGAGCGACGGTCGGACTGATCGTCAAGGGCAGCGCCCGCCGGCGCGAAGCCGGCGGGCTGCCTCGGCGAGGGGCTGCTGTCTGGGGTTCACGACCCCGGAATATAACGATTTCTGAACAGGCGCTGAACGGTACGTGGTCGACCCCGGGCTCGCCCATGTGCGCGCTGATCGAGCGGGTTGCCGTCAGGTGACATTCGGCCCGGTCAGGCGGTGTCTGAATGACGGGCGAAGGTGAACCGAAATGACCTACCTCATACAATGGTTCAGGTGCCGGGAGCCCGACACGGCTGAAATCCTGATCGATGCAGCACGAGACCTCCATGTTTGGAACCATGGAATCGATCGCCTGGCACGGAACTTATCAGCGATAAGGAAGATACTGCAGTGAGCATAGTCGTCCAGAAGTTCGGTGGGTCCTCGGTAGCCGATGCGGAATCGGTCAAGCGAGTGGCCAAACGAATTGTCGAGTACCGTCAAGCCGGTCACGAAGTAGTTGTCGTGGTGTCGGCCATGGGTGACAGTACCGATGATCTCATCGACTTGGCCCAACAGGTTTCCCCCATGCCCCCCGCCCGCGAACTCGACATGCTGCTGACCGCCGGTGAGCGCATCTCGATGGCGGTCCTGGCCATGGCGATCGCCAACCTCGGCTTCGAAGCCCAGTCCTTCACCGGCTCCCAGGCCGGAGTCATCACCGATGAGCAGTTCGGCAAGGCCCGAATCATCGACGTCACTCCCGGCCGCATCCGGTCCTCCCTCGACGAGGGATACGTCGCCATCGTCGCGGGATTCCAGGGTGTCAGCCAGACCGCGAAGAACATCACCACTCTCGGCCGCGGCGGCTCCGACACCACGGCCGTGGCACTGGCCGCGTCGCTCGATGCCGATGTGTGCGAGATCTACACCGACGTCGACGGCGTCTTCACCGCCGACCCGCGCATCGTGCCCACGGCTCGCAAGATCGACGAGATCGGCTACGAAGAGATGATGGAGATGGCCGCCTCGGGCGCCAAGGTCCTCATGCTCCGCTGTGTCGAATACGCCCGCCGTTACAACGTGCCGGTGCACGTGCGGTCCTCATTCTCTCGCAACCAAGGAACCTGGGTGACCGATTCACCCATCCCCGAAGCCTTCCGCCAGGGCCGGGGATCATCGACCCCGGCAGCGGAACCAGAAACGGAGCCCACCATGGAACAGGCAATCATCTCCGGCGTCGCTCATGACCGCTCGGAAGCCAAGGTCACGATCGTCGGCGTTCCCGATGTCCCCGGCAAGGCAGCAGAGATCTTCAAGACTCTGGCCAAGCAGGAGGCCAACATCGACATGATCGTCCAGAACATCTCGACCCGTGAGCCGGGAAAGACGGACATCTCCTTCACCCTGCCCATGGACGACGGCGCCAAGGCGCTCGAGGCCCTCGACGCAGTCAAGGCCGAGATCGGCTTCGACCAGGTCCGCTACGACGACCAGATCGGCAAGCTCTCCGTCGTGGGCGCCGGAATGCGCTCCCACCCGGGCGTGACCGCGACTCTCTTCGAGGCGCTCAGCGAAGCCCAGGTCAACATCGACATGATCTCCACCTCGGAGATCCGCATCAGCGTCGTCACCCGAGCAGACCTGCTCGACGACGCAGTCCGTGCCGCCCATGCCGCGTACGGACTCGACAGCGAAGACAACGAAGCAGTGGTGTACGGAGGTACCGGACGATGAGCGTCAATATCGGAGTAGTCGGTGCAACCGGCCAGGTCGGCGGAGTCATGCTCGACCTCCTGGCCGAGGATCCCGGATTCGAGATCGGATCCCTGAGGCTCTTCGCCTCGGCCCGTTCGGCCGGGAAGACGATCGACTTCAAGGGCCAGCCCATCACCATCGAAGACGCTGCGGAGGCGGACCCGAGCGGACTCGATATCGCTCTGTTCTCCGCCGGTGGAGCAACGTCGAAGGCGCAGGCCGAACGTTTCGCGGCCGCCGGTGCCATCGTCGTCGACAACTCCTCGGCGTGGCGTTCGGACCCTGAGGTCCCGCTCGTCGTCAGCGAGGTCAACCCCGACGCACTCGACGAGCCGCCCAAGGGCATCATCGCGAACCCGAACTGCACGACCATGGCCGCCATGCCTGTGCTCAAGGCCCTCCATGACAAGGCCGGACTCAGCCGCCTCATCGTGGCCACCTACCAGGCCGTGTCCGGTTCGGGTCTGTCCGGAGTCGAGGAACTCGCCGGTCAGCTCGAGGCCGGTCTGCCCGACGCTCGCAAGCTCACCACCGACGGAAACGCAGTGAGCCTGCCGGAGCCGAACAACTACGTCGAACCGATTGCGTTCAACGTCCTGCCGATGGCCGGAGCGGTCGTCGACGACGGGCAGAACGAAACCGATGAAGAGAAGAAGCTGCGCAACGAGAGCCGGAAGATCCTCGGCCTGCCCGACCTCCTGGTCGCCGGCACCTGTGTGCGCGTGCCCGTCTTCACCGGACACAGCCTGAGCATCCACGCCGAATTCGACTCCGGCATCAGCCCCGAGCAGGCCACCGAGATCCTGTCGCAGGCGCCCGGAGTCTCCCTCGACGAAGTTCCGACTCCGCTCAAGGCCGCAGGTCAGAACGACAGCTTCGTCGGTCGCATCCGCGCCGACCAGTCGGCGCCAGTTGGCAAGGGGCTGGTCCTCTTTGTCTCCAACGACAACCTGCGCAAGGGTGCGGCGCTGAACACCGTGCAGATCGCCGCCCTGCTGGCTGCCAAGCTCGAAGCGAAGGCTGCCTGAGCAACGACAGCTCGATGACCAACCGCCCGGAAGCACAGGCTTCCGGGCGGTTCGTCTTCTCCGGCAATACATGTCGGGACATATAAAAGCTTTGCTATATATAAATATTTATATTAGTGGCGGGCCCTCGATCTGAGTATCGTCGACGATGCTGCTTCATCCTCGATGCCTTGGAAAGGCTCCTCATGACCTCCTCGCGCATTCTTCTCACCTCCGCTGCCATCGCCTCCTCGGCGACGTTGGTCCTCAGCGGCTGTGGTGGACAGGCCTCCGAAGCCGACACGGGGGCACTGCGCGTCGTGACCTCGACCAACGTCTACGCCGATATCGTCTCCGAGGTCGCCGGCGACTTCGCCGATGTCAGCCCGATCATCGACGACCCGAACCAGGATCCGCACTCCTATGAGGCGACCACTCAGGATCGCCTCAAACTGTCGAAGGCCGACCTCGTGGTTCAGAACGGCGGAGGCTACGACGCATTCATGACCGGGATGCTCGACGCCTCCGGTGCCGAAGTCGACATCATCGATACCGTCTCGATCTCCGGTCTGCCCGGATCGGAAGGCCTCGGCAACGAACCTCACGACCATGATCACGGTGACGGCCATGACGACGAGGAAGCTCACGGCGGCGGGCACACTCACGAAGACGAGGAGGGCCATGATCATGAGCACGCGGATGAGGGCCACGAGGAAGAGGGTCACGAGGAAGAGGGTCACGAAGGCCACGATCACGGATCATTCAACGAACACCTGTGGTATTCGGTCCCGACGATGACGAAGCTCGTCGACGAGGCTGCGACCCACCTCGGCGAGGCCCTTCCCGAACATCAGGGTGAGTTCGAATCGAACGCGAAGGACTACAAGGCACAGCTGTCCGCGCTGCAGGACGATATCGATGCGGTGAAGCAGGAGCACGGCGGCGAGAAGGTCGCCGCGACCGAACCGATTCCGCTGTGGCTGTTCGACGATATGGGGCTGGAGAACGTCACGTCGATGGAGTTCCTCGCCGCCGTCGAAGAGGGCAATGATGTGCCGCCGCTGGTGCTCAAGGCCGCGGAGAAGCAGATCTCCGATGGCGATGCCGTGCTGCTTGGATACAATACTCAAGCGGCAGGTCCGCAGGCAGAGGCCCTGAAGTCCACCGCGGAGGACTCCGACGTCCCGGTCGTCGACCTGGCCGAGACCATGCCTTCGGGAACGCACTACGCCGACTGGATGGGCGGCTACATCACCGATATCTCAACCGCACTCGAAGGACACAAGCACTGACTATGGCCAAGGAATCCGACGCTTCCGCACCGGCAGCAGCACGGGAGCCGGTGATTCGACTGCGCGATGCCGAACTGCGGTTCGGCCCGCGCGTGCTCTGGCACGATCTCGACCTCGACGTCGCGCCGGGGGAGTTCCTCGCCGTGCTCGGACCCAACGGCACCGGGAAGACCTCACTGCTCAAGGTGCTGCTGGGGCAGAACACACTGTCGACCGGCACCGCTGAAGTCGGCGGTCGGCAGGTGCATAAGGGCAACCCCGACATCGGCTACATTCCGCAGCAGCGCGGAATCGACCCGCACACGCCGATGCGCGGCCGCGATCTGGTGCGCATGGGCATCGACGGGCACCGCTGGGGGATGGGTCTGCTGTCCCGAGGGCGGAAGAAGAAGGTCGAAGACCTCTTGGCCTCCGTCGGCGCCACCGACTACGCCGATGCCCCCGCCGGCACGGTCTCCGGCGGTGAGCTGCAGAGGCTGCGTGTGGCTCAGTCCTTGGCCAACGATCCCACTGTGCTGCTCTGCGACGAGCCGCTGCTGTCTCTGGACCTGCACCATCAGCAGGTGGTGGCTGCGCTGCTGCACGAGCAGCGGGTCAAGCGCGAAGCCGCCGTCGTATTCGTCACTCACGAGATCAACCCGATCCTGCCGTATGTCGACCGGGTCCTCTATATTGTCGGCGGTCACTTCCTCATCGGCACCCCTGCCGAGGTGATGACCTCCGAATCGCTGTCCCGCCTCTACGGCTCCCCGGTCGAAGTGGTCCGCGTCGGCGGTCGCCTCGTCGTCGTCGGCGGGGAGGAGGAGTGCGTCGATCACCACAACCTGCCCGATGACTCCTTCGACCTCGACGGGACGGTGGTGAGCCGATGAGCGTGCCCGAGATCTTTGCCAACCTCTTCACCTTCGAGGACTACGGCGAACTGGTCGCGCTGCTGGCCAATTCGCTCATCGCCGCGGCGCTCCTGGGCGTCGTCGGGGGTCTCATCAGCGTCTTCGTCATGGCCCGCGACATTCCCTTCGCCGTCCACGGAGTCTCCGAACTCTCCTTCGCCGGAGCCGCCTTCGCCCTGCTCATCGGCTTCGACGTCGTGACCGGCTCGATCGTCGGGTCCATCGTCGCCGCTCTCATCATCGGCATCGGCGGGGCCAAGGATTCGGAGAAGAACGCGATCATCGGTGTTCTCATGCCCTTCGGACTGGGCTTGGCAATCCTCTTCCTCGCCCTCTACGACGGGCGAGCGGCCAGCAAGTTCGGGCTGCTCACCGGCCAGATCGTCGCGATCACTCCCGGTCAGATCCTTACCCTCATCATCTGTGCCCTCGCGGTGCTCGTGGTGTTGGCGATCGTGTGGCGTCCGCTCATGTTCTCCAGCCTCGACCCCGAGGTGGCCCGGGCCAAGGGTGTGCCGGTCAGTGGGCTCACCATCATCTTCATGCTCACCCTCGGACTCGCCGTGGCGCTGAGCGTGCAGGTCGTCGGGGTCCTCCTCGTCCTCGCGCTGCTCATCACCCCTGCCGCCGCGGCGACTCAGCTCTCGGCCTCGCCGGTGTGGGTGCCGGTGCTCAGCGTGATCTTCGCCGTCACCGCTTCGGTCGGCGGCATCCTCATCGCTCTGGGTTCGCCGGTGGTGCCGATCAGCCCGTTCGTCACGACGATCTCGTTCCTCATCTACATCATCTGCCGCCTCGTCGGCCGTCGCCGGATGAAATCCCTGCACCGTCGCCGCGCCCACCGCGCCGCAGAAGAGCACAACACCCCCATCCCCACCCCCTAATTGCTACCTGACGGCGGCCCAGCAACCTGGCGCGAGGTTGCTGGGCCGCC
>NZ_JBNFOL010000048.1:0-18620 GCF_057364765.1 Brevibacterium sp. LAARM3_SD1
GACGGCGGCCCAGCAACCTCGCGCCAGGTTGCTGGGCCGCCGTCGGGTAGCAATTAGAAGATGAAAGGTTTGGGGTCGACGTAGCCGCCGTTCTCCATGATCTCGAAGTGCAGATGGCAGCCGGTCGAAGCGCCCGTCGTGCCGGAGTACGAGATGATGTCGCCCTTTTTGACCCTCTGCCCGTCGTGGACCTTGAGCTTCGTGTTGTGGTTGTAGGTCGACGCGATCGAATTGCCCTTGATCTTGCCGTGGGAGATGACGACGCGGTTGCCGTAGCCGCCGGTCCAACCGGAGGTGACGACGATTCCGTCGCCGGCCGAACGGATCGGGGTTCCGCAGGGCACGCCGAAGTCCATTCCGGTGTGCAGCTTCTTCGCGCCGGTGATCGGGTGGATGCGGTATCCGAACGGAGACGTCGTCGGGTATCCCTTGGCCGGGTTGGCCAGGACGCCGTCGCCGAAGACGAACTTACCCTTCTTCTCCTGCTCCTTCTCCCACTCCCGGACCTTCTCGGCCAGACGCTCCTGTTCGGCCTTCTCGTCGGCGAGCTGCTTCTCGGTCTTGTCCTTGTTGTCGGAGATCGTCTTCTCCGCATCGTCCTTCGCGGAGATGAGGTCGTTGAGGCTGTCGGCCTTCTTCTTCGCATCGACCTGCGCGGCTTCCTTGGCCAGCACAGCCTCGGCGGCTTCGTCCTTGAGGTCGGAGATCTTATCGGTCACGCCCGAGAGCCGCTCTTCGTTGTTCTTGTTCAGCGCCCGCTGTTCGGAGAGTTTGTCGATCGTGCGCTGCTGCGACCGCACGGCCGAATCCACGCGCCCGATGCCGCCGTCGGCGCTCGTGCCCTCGGCCATCTGCAGAAGCATCGCCAGGTCGGAGGTGATGCCCGAGTTCTGGTAGGCCTGCCGCCCGATGCGTGCGGCCGAGGTCTTGTGCTTGTCGATCTCCTCCGTGCCGGATTTGATCGTCTCTTTGAGATCCTTCTGCGCGTTCGTCGCCGAGGTCAGACGCGCGGCCATGTCCTCGTCCTTCTCGATCGCCTTCGCCAGCGCATCGTCGGCGGCCTTCGATGCTGCTTCGGCATCCGGCAGCTTCTCCTCCGCGGCATCGCGTTCGGCGATGACGCGGGCGAGGTCCTCGTCGAGGCCTTCGAACTCCTGCTGGAGTTCCTTGACGCGTTCGTCGACCTCGCTCTTGTCGTCGCGCGGGTCGGCCACCACCGAGGTGACCGGCATGATCACCGCCAGTGCGGCGGCCGTGACGACGAGTCCGAATCTGCGTCTGCGTCTCATCTCAGACCTTCGTGTACTTATTCAACGTGATCAGCGACGAAGCTCCGGCCATGAGCACGCCGATGATGATGAGCACGGGGGTGATGAGGAGGACGTCCCATCCGGAGATGAGGCTGAATCCGGTGGCCTGCGACTGCAGCCAGCCGCTGACGCCGAAGTGGACGAGCAGCCCCAGGGCACCGGCGGACAGGGTCGCACCGATGGCCGAGGCGATGACGCCCTCGAGCAGGAACGGCATCTGGATGAAGGTGTTCGATGCACCGACCAGACGCATGATTCCGGTCTCCCGGCGTCGGGAGAACGCGGAGAGTCTGATGGTGGTGGCGATGAGCAGCATCGCGCACAGCAGCATGATGCCGGCGATCGCGATCGCCACGATGGTCGCGATATTGAGCACCCCGAACAGGCGGTCGAGCAGCTGGTTCTGGTCGACGACCTCTTCCACCCCGGGGGTCGACGAGAACGACTCCTTGATGATGTCGTACTTCTCGGCGTCCTTGAGTTTGACCCGGAAGGACTCGTTCATCTCGTCCTTGGGCACGGTGCCCTCGAGGCTGGTGCCCTTGAACTGCTCCTGGAAGTGCTCGTAGGCCTCGGACTTGTCTTCGAAGTAGACCTTGTCGACATAGGGGGCCAGATCGGAGCTTTCGAGTTCGGCCCGGATCTGATCCTTCTGGTCGCCCGTGACTTCACCGTCGACGCAGTTCGTCGCCTCCGAATCCGGCGGGCACAGGAACACGGAGACCTGCACGCGGTCGTACCAGAAGTCCTTCATCTGCCCGACCTGCATCTGCAGCAGGATCGCGGCACCGACGAAGAGCAGGGACACGAAGGTCACGAGCACGACGGAGATGACCATGGAGAAGTTCCGGCGCAGTCCCGACCAGACTTCGGAGAGGATGAAACCGGCCCTCATGAGGCGACTCCGTAGGTGCCCTCTTCGACGTCGCGGACGATTTCGCCTTCGCGCAGTTCGATGACCCGTCGGCGCATCCGGTTGACGATCTCCCCGTCGTGAGTGGCCATGAGCACAGTGGTGCCGTTGCGGTTGATCTTCTCCAGCACGTTCATGATGTCGGCGCTGGTGGCTGGGTCGAGGTTGCCCGTCGGTTCGTCGGCGAGCAGGATTCCGGGCTTGTTGACCACGGCGCGGGCGATGGCCACACGCTGCTGCTCACCGCCGGAGAGCTCACTGGGATAGCGCTTCTCCTTGCCGGCCAGGCCGACGGTCTCAAGCACGTCGGGCACGAGAGTCGACATGGCTGCGCGGGATTTTCCGATCACCTGGAGGGCGAAGGCGACGTTCGCGAATACCGTCTTGTTCGGCAGCAGGCGGAAGTCCTGGAACACGGTTCCGATCCCCCGCCGCAGGTAGGGCACCTTCCAGCTGGGCATCTTCACCACGGATTTGCCCGCGATGTGGATGCGTCCGGCGCTGGGGACCTCTTCACGCAGAATGAGTCGGATGACCGTGGACTTTCCCGAGCCGGAGGCCCCGACGAGGAACACGAATTCCCCGCGGTCAGCCTCGAACGAGATGTCGTCGAGTGCTTTGCGGGAACGTGTGTCGTAGGACTTCGAAACGGAGTCGAATCTGATCAAGTCGGTCTTCAATCATGTTGCGGGTGGCTCGGCCGATTCCACTGTACGTAACAGTTCCGAGATGTTCGCGGAGGCGGCCGGGCGTGTGTTGCGATCTGATGAAGTTCACAGTCGCCTCGGTGATGGTCGATCCCTCACCAAGGCGGGACCGATCAGGCGTCGGCCTCTTCGGCCATCTCCTGTTCCTTGCGCCAGCGGATGCCGGCTTCGATGAGCCCGTCGAGGTCGCCGTCGAAGACCGCAGAGGGGTTGTTGACCTCATAGCCGGTGCGCAGGTCCTTGACCATCTGGTACGGGTGGGTGACGTACGAGCGCATCTGATCGCCCCAGCTGGCCTTGATGTCGCCGGCCAGTTCCTTCTTCTGCGCAGCCTCTTCCTTGCGCTTGAGGTCGAGGAGCCTCGACTGGAGGACGCGCATCGCGGCCTCACGGTTCTGGATCTGGGACTTCTCGTTCTGCATGCTCACGACCACACCGGTGGGCACGTGGGTGATGCGCACGGCCGAGTCCGTCGTGTTCACCGACTGCCCGCCGGGGCCCGACGACCGGTAGACGTCGATACGCAGATCGTTCTCATCGATGTCGACATGGTCGGTCGACTCGATGAGCGGGACCACCTCGACAGCGGCGAACGAGGTCTGACGGCGTCCCTGGTTGTCGAAGGGGCTGATGCGCACCAGCCGGTGAGTGCCGGCTTCGACCGACAGGGTGCCGTAGGCGTAAGGGGCGTTGATCTGGATCGTCGCGGACTTGATGCCAGCGCCCTCGGCATAGGAGGTGTCGAGTTCCTGAACGTTGTAGCCGCGGTTCTCCGCCCACCGGATGTACATGCGGGTGAGCATCTGTGCCCAATCGGTCGCGTCATCGCCTCCGGCGCCCGAACGCACGGTCACGACGGCGGAGCGCTCATCGTATTCGTGGTTGAGCAGCGTCGAGATCTCGAGTTCTGCCAACTGATCGCGAAGCTTCTTGATGTCACGGTCGGCCTCGTCGAGCGAGTCCGCGTCACCTTCGTCCTGGGACATCTCGACGAGCAGTTCGGCGTCGTCGATGCGTTCGCCGAACTTCTCGAGCTTCTCCAGGGTGCCCTGCTTGTGCGAGAGCTTGGCCGAGGTCTTCTGCGCCGAATCGGGGTCGTCCCAGAATGTCGGCGACGACGCCTGCTCCGTGAGCTCGGCAACCTCGTCGCGCAGATTGTCCAGATCGGACACGTCGAGAATCGCTTTGTACGTCTGGCGGAGGTTGGCGATTTCAGAAGAGTAATCAGTGGTGGCCATAATGATCCGATTCTAGTGCATGCTTCCACCCCGCCCCGAACTGACGGATGCGCGCCGAGGTGGGACCACCTCGGCGCGCATCTGCGCAGTCCCCCGGTTGAGTACTCAGGCACCGGTTCGACCTACCCCAGTCGGGCGAGTGTTGAGATCAGGCGGGCACGAGCTCGGGCACGGTCGCCCAGGTGTCGGGGCCGAAGACCTCGAAGTGGATGTTGGACTCGGGCACATCGAGTTCGTCGAGTCCGCGGCGCACGGCCTTCATGAACGGGAGCGGGCCGCACAGGTAGACCTGCGCGTCGGCGGGAACGTCGACCTCGGCGAGGTCGAGGAAGCCTTCGTGGACGGTCTCGCTCGTCGTCCGCGCGCCGAGCTGTTCGTACCAGTGGTGCATCCGGGCGCCCGGCAGTTGAGCGACGAGCTGCGCCATCTCCTGTCGGTGGGCGTGGGCGACCATCGATTGGTCGGCGTGGAGGACCGTGACTTCGCGGCTGGATTCCTTGGACACGAGGTCGTTGAGCGCGCCGAGGATCGGGGTGCAGCCGATGCCTGCGGAGATGAGGAGCAGCGGAGTCTCGGCGTCTTCGACGACGAGGTCGCCGTAGGGCAGGGAGCAGCGGATCGTGTCGCCTTCGAAGACGTTGCCGTGGATGAAGTTCGACACCTCACCTGCGGGGATGTCAGCCTCGGCGCGGCCGGGCTCAGCTTTGATCGTCACGGCCCAGGACTCACGCGAAGTCGCTCGGGTGAGGCTGTACTGGCGGATCTGCCTGGCTCCGTCGGGCAGCTGGACCTGGACGGAGATGTACTGGCCGGGACGGGCCTGCGGCAGTGCGCCGCCATCGGCGCGAGCAAGGACGAGGCTGATCGTGTGCGGTGACTCCTGCCGGCGCTGGACGACCGTGAGCTCGGACCAGACGTCTCCGGGTTCCACGTCGTGGTCGGCATAGAGTTCGCGTTCGGCGGAGATGAGCGTGTCCGCCATGTCCCAGTAGACCTCGGTCCAGGCGTCGACGACCTCGGCGGTGGCCGCGTCGCCGAGGACTTCGCCGATAGCGGCGAAGAGGTGCTCGTAGACGATCGGGTACTGGTCTTCGGTGATGCCCAGCGAGGCGTGCTTGTTCGCGATCCGGCTCATCATCGCGTCGATGTTCGGGGCGTCTTCGGACACGAGCAGGCTCGCATAGGCCGCGATCGCCCCGGCGAGCGCCTTCTGCTGTTCGCCCTGGGCCTGGTTGCCGCGGTTGAACAGGTCGCGCAGCAGGTCGGGGCGGGCGGTGAACATTCGGTCGTAGAAGATCGGGGTGATGTCCCCGATCGCGGAACCGATGACGGGGAGGGTGTCCCGGACGATGGTGAGTGCGGGTTGCGAGATCAACTCTGCTCCTTTTGCGGCTTCGCCGCGCAGTGGGAACGGCCTTTGCAGGTCGCTGTTCTTCGTGCGCTTTCGACGTTACGCGGACCACCATGCCAAATTCTACGAATTGTAGAATATGAGATTTTCTGTACCGTCGCCATTGCACGGCGGCGCGGCAGGGCGCAAACGCACAGGCAAAAAGCGCCGCCGGCGGGAGATCTGATTCATCCCGCCGGCGGCGCGGCCCATATCGCGTCATGCGAAGGCTAGTGAGGAAAATATAGACCGGATCCCACCCCCGCGCAAGACGAAGAATCGGCGCAATGACAGTCGTGAAACTACACGTTGAGCATTTGCGGAATCGATTCCCGGTTATCCACAGATTTGGGAATACACTAGATTCTTCATTCGACTACAGCTAGGTTAAACAGCAAATCACGCTGTCAATTGAATGATCGGGCAAGGGTTCAGAGTGGAAGCCACCGAAGTCATCACCAGCGAGGTTCACAAACGGATCAGAGATCTCGATGTGGATCCCCGCGCCGATATTCAGCGCTCTCGCGAGCTCATTCGCACCGTCATCGCCGAATACGATGAGCGCAGCCTCGTCGCCGACCTTCCTCTTCTCGAAGACAAAGAGGCGACGTTCCGCCATATCGACAATCAACTCTCGGGCTTCGGTGCCCTGCAGGACTATTTCGATGACCCGCATGTCGAAGAGATCTGGGTGAACTCCCCGAGCGAGGTCTTCATCGCCGTCGACGGAATCCACCAGCTGACGACGACGAAGTTGAGCTCCGGCGAACTCGATGACCTCATCGAGCGGATGCTTCGGACCTCGGGCCGCCGCGTCGATCTTTCGCAACCATTTGTCGACGCCATCCTGCCCGACGGGTCCCGCCTGCATGTCGTGCTGCCCGATATCACTCGCGCCCATCCGGCCGTGAATATCCGCAAGTTCATCGCCCGGCCGCGCAATCTCGCCAGCCTGGTCTCCTCCGGGTCTCTGACTCCCTCGGCCGCCGAGTTTCTCGACGCTGCCGTGGCGTGCGGGGCCAACATTCTCGTGTCCGGGGCCACTCAGGCGGGCAAGACGACGATGCTCAATGCTTTGGCCGGCTCGATTCCGGCCCGCGAGCGCACGATCTCCTGCGAAGAGGTCTTCGAACTCAATCTGCCCAGCCGCGACTGGGTCCCCATGCAGTGTCGCCAGCCGTCGCTGGAAGGAACCGGCGAAGTCACCCTCCGCGCTCTCGTCAAAGAGGCGCTGCGGATGCGGCCGACGCGAATCATCGTCGGCGAGGTCAGAGAAGCCGAAAGCCTCGATCTCCTGGTCGCACTGAATTCGGGGTTACCTGGGATGGGCACCATCCATGCGAATTCCGCCCGCGCGGCGATCACGAAGATCTGCACTCTGCCCCTTCTTGCCGGGGCGAACATCTCCTCGGCGTTCGTCGTGCCCACCGTCGCCGTCAGCCTCGACGTCGTCGTCCATCTGCGGCGGGACCCGTCCGGGGTGCGCCGAGTCGATGAGATCTGCGCGGTGCCGGGAGGGGTCGAAGGCGACGTCGTCGAACTCGATACGATCTTCCATTCGCCACGCGGACAGCTCATCCGCGGCCAGGGGTTCGGCCACCTCGGCGAGCGTTTTGCGGCCATCGGCCGCGATCTTCACACCGTTCTGGAGGCGGCGTGAGCTATTCGCAGTCCGCTCTGCTCATCGGCTCCTGCCTCGGGGCGGGACTCTTCCTCATCTGGATGTCGCTGTGGCAGCGACCGCCGGGCAAACGGACGCAGTCGCGGTGGGTGCGCGAACTCGATGACATGCTCACCGGGGCCGGCTTCCCCAGGCTGCGTCCGGCGCATCTGCTGCTCATCTCGGTCGCGGCGTTCTGTGTGGTTGCCGTCGTATCCACGGTGCTCACCGGCTCGTGGGCGATCGCGCTGTGCTTCGGTCTCTTCGCGTCCTGGCTGCCGCACCGTGCGCTGCAGCATCGGGCGCGCAGCAGGCAGGTGATGCGGCGCGAGCTGTGGCCCGAGACGCTCGACCATCTCAATTCCGGAGTCCGTGCGGGGCTGTCCCTGCCCGAGGCTTTGAGTTCTCTGGCCCATCGCGGACCCGAACCGCTGCGACCCTTGTTCGAAGTCTTCGCCGAGGAATATCGGGCAAGCGGCTCGTTCGCCTTGGCGTTGGAGCGGTTCCGGCAAGTCAGCGCCGACCCGGTGGCCGACCGCATCGTCGTCGCGCTCAGCGTCACTCGGCAGGTCGGAGGCAGCGATCTGGGCACCATGTTGCGGGCCCTGGCACAGTTCGTCCGTGATGATGCCCGCACCCGCAATGAGCTCTCTGCCCGTCAGCAGTGGACGGTCAACGGCGCCCGATTGGCCGTCGCCGCACCGTGGGTGGTGCTCGCGTTCCTGTCGACCCGACCCGAAACGGCGGCGGCGTACAACTCGCGAACCGGGCTGATCCTCTTGGCGGCGGGCTTCGTCGTGTCTCTGCTGGCGTATCAGGCGATGAAGCGCATCGGCAGGCTCCCGGCCGAACCTCGGGTCATCGAGGGCTCGTCGCTCAGCGCCGCCCACCGACGCTTTGCAGGCAGCGCTGGAACGAGCGGCGGATTCACCTCCGACAGTGAGGACGCTGCGGACGGGCGGGCGGCATGAGCCTCCTCGGCGAGCCTTGGTCGATACTGGCCCTCGGACTCTTCAACGGCTTCGCTCTGTGCGTCTTCGTGCTCTCCCTCCCACCGCTGCGCAAACCGACGCTGTCGTCGCGGATCGCGCCCTATCTGCGGGATCAGGAATCCTTGGTCGACATCTACGCCCCGCCGACCCCGCGCACCGAGGGATTCTGGGGACTGGTGAAGTCCTGGCTGGTCAGCTCGACCCTGTGGGTGACGTCGCGCATCACCACGGATGCGACTCTGCGGCTGCGCATCGACCGCCTCGGCGGCAATGCCACGATCGAACGGTTCCGCATCAACCAGGTGCTGAGCATCCTCGTCGGGATGATCGTCGCCGGTGGTCTGGCCGGTGTCCTGTCGGCGCAGCGCGGCTTCTCCCCCATCGTCACAATCGTCCTCGTCACCAGCGGCGGCATCGCCGGGCACGTCGTCAACGATTGGCGACTCAGTCAAGCCATCGCCCGCCACGAATCCCGTGTGCTCGCTGAGTTCCCGACCGTCGCTGAGCTTCTTGCGCTGTCCATCACCGCCGGTGAGGGGATCGTGGAGGCTCTCGAACGAGTGTGCCGCACCTGCTCCGGCGATCTCATTGACGAACTCCGCGCAGCCCTGGCCGCCACTCGCACCGGCACACCGTTGGTCGAAGCGCTCGATGCGATGGCCACACGCATCGCCATTCCCGAGATCGTCCAGTTCGTCGACGGCCTCGCAGTGTCGATGACCCGCGGCACCCCACTTGCCGAAGTGCTCCGTTCTCAAGCTGCTGACGTGCGTGAACAGTCCCGACGGCGCCTCCTCGAACTGTCCGGTCGCAAAGAGATTGGGATGCTCGTCCCGGTGGTCGTCTTCGTGCTTCCCGTCACCGTCATCTTCGCTGTCTTCCCGTCGCTGACCGTCCTCGACCTCAGTCCGTAACGACCAATCCCACGCCCACGACCACCTCCCGCATCAACGACCACGCGGATCGATACCTCGACCGCGCCGAAGAAGGAGACACGATGTTCCGCCAGTTCACCTACCGCCTCGTCCCGCTCATGCTCGGGCTCATCCCCGGTCCTCCTCCGCGAGGAGGAACCACCATCGCCGAGGCGGCCGACCACGGCATCGACCCGAACCTCACCGAGGAAGTCGACCGGCCCGATCGCGGAGACGTTCCCGGCTGGGTCCTCATCACCCTGATGACCGCGGGACTGGTGGTTGCACTGTGGGCGCTGGCCGGCGAAGCCTTCACCTCGATGTTCCAGGACGCGATGAACAAGGTCCGCGGGGCCGGGTGACCGCACGGTGCGCAGAGACGACGACACGGAACGGGGAGACCGACTGGGGGCCGCCTCGGTGAGCGCGGCAGGCGAGCGCAGCGATGCGGGATCCGCCGTCGCCGAGTTCGCTCTCATCGCCTCATTGTTGGCCCTCATCCTGGCCGGAGCTCTGCAGATCGGTCTCGTCATCCATGTCCGCAACACCGTCATCGATTCCGCCATCGCCGGAGCAAGACAGGCGAGCCTGGCCGATCAGACTCCACGAGACGGGCAGAAGCTCACCCGCGACCTCATCCGAGTGTCCGTGGGCGAGCGCTATGCCCAGAAGGTCACCGTCTCGATGTCAAAGCACGGTGCCGTCGAGATCGTCGAAGTTCAGGTGACGACTCCGCTTCCGGTCCTCGGGCTGTGGGGACCGGCCGAGGTCTGGGAGCTGCGCGGACGATCCATCGTCGAGGACATCGACCGTGACTGAGGCAGAGCTCGGTCAAGGCGTCACCTCCGACGTCGCCGAGTCCAGAGGCGCCGATGAGGGAACGGCGGTCATCGAGTTCATCTTCGCCTCCGTCGTCCTGCTCATTCCGGTCATCTACCTCATGCTCACTCTCTCCCAACTGCAGGCGGCCAGCTATGCGACCACCTCGGCGGCCATGTCGGCCTCACGCATCGCCGCTCGCGACGCGAACCCCTCGGAAGCCCGCGCCCACGCCGTTGCCGAGATGCATTTCGCTGACTTCGGACTGCGGGATGCACCGACCTCCATCACCTACTCGTGCTCCGGACCCTGTGGACAGGCCGGATCTCTCGTCACCGCACGTGTCGAGACGAAGGTGTCACTGCCCGGGTTCCCACTCCTCTTCGGCTCCGACCGGTCACCGCATATCACTCTGCGCGCGAACCACACCGACGTCGTCGCCACAGGACGTCAGTGACATGCCGACCACGAGTGAGCAAATTCCGGAGCGGCGCCGAGAAGCGCAGATCGATCATGAATCGGATGGCGGGTCCATCACACCGTTGGCCATCGGATTCGTCGTCATCGCCTTGCTGCTGGCCTTCCTCATCGCTGCCCTGACCGATCTGCACATGGCGCGCCGCGAACTGCAGGGGCTGGCGGATTCCGCGGCGCTTGCGGCATCGGACTCGTTCGAACCTGCTCCCGGCGACGATCCCGGCCTCGTGTTCTCACCTCCCGCGGCCAAACGGGCCGCCGGACGGTACCTCGACGCGGTGCCGACCCCGAAGGACATGGCACAACTGCGGTTGAGCGCCGATGCCGATGGGACACATTCGGTGCGCATCCGCATCGAGGCCCGCTACTCTCCGGCGCTGCTCTCACCGTTCGTACCCGGCCTCATCGACCTCCAGGCCACCGCTTATGCCCGGGGCGCCCTGCGTCTCGACTGATCGGTGCGCGTCGTCCACTCCGACGCCGATGCCTGTGGGAACTGGCCCCACTCACGCATCCTGAGGGTGTGGACGTCCATGTCGCTTCCACAGGGCGTTTTGTCCCTCTTGCCCGGCCCATATGCTCCCGGTGAATCTATAGGCATGAGAACCCTGGGACTCATCCACCGCCTCGAGACGAACGGAGCCGTCACGAGCATCAGCGTCGAAGCCGATTCCGCCCAGCCTGCCTTAGACGTCTTCCGGTCTGCCTTCGGACCGGAACTGACTCCTGAGGACCTCCTCGCCGGCAACCGGCTCGAGAACCACAGGCTCGATTCGATCAGCTGGGGTCACTGGCAGAGACTCAATCCCATCACCGTCGTCGGTGCGGATTCTCTGCGCACCACCGACGACTGCACCGGCTCCGCATCGACGACCGTATCCGTCACGGCAGGGCCCGACTCCGGCTTCATTCTGACACTCGACCCACGGCGAGCCTTCCTCTCTCGCTTGCCCCATTCCGATTGCCTGACACTCGTCGACCCCTGCATCTCCCGCACCCCGCAACCGCTGCAGCTCGATGCCACGGGTGACCAGCCCGCCATTCATGTGGGTGCGACCGTGCTCGCACCGGGCACAGCCGACAGTTCGTCGGCCGACCCTTCGTACTCGGCTTCCCGTTCGGCTCCGCCGATACGGTCCCCGCCGCTGCACCGCAGCGACGACATCCATATCGCGCCGAAGACGATCGACGATCCTCGACCGGCCAGGCCTCCGCAGTGGTGGACGTTCCTCATCCCCGTCGGCATCGGCGTCGTGCTTGCCGTGGTCACCGGAATGTGGTGGTTCCTGCTCTTCAGCGTCTCGGCCCCGCTCTCCGGATGGGTCGCCTACCTGGTGGAGAAGAAGCGCTTCACCCGCGACAGTGCACGATGCCTGCTCGACCGCGACGAGGCATTGGCCGAGGCCCGTGCCAGGCTGCGTCGCCTCGAGGCCACGCACCGACACCTGCTCTTCTCCTCCCCCGGTCTGTGCCTGGGTTTCGGGGCAGTCTTCAGCGACCTCACCGTCGACGAAAGCCTGCAGGACGAAACTGACCACGTCGACGGTCGAGTCGTCTGCACCGATATGCCAGTTCGCATCGATCCGCGCACGACGACGGTCACCGTCAGCGGAACCCCCGCAGTCCTGCGCACCATGGCTTTCGCGTGGCTGGCCGACCGACGATTCAGGTGGCGGCCCGACCCCGAGCTCGCGCGTCTGCCGGAGCTTGCAGGCACCGAATTCTCCGCCGACCGTTCCGCACACCTGACCCGGGCCGACGGCCGGCCCGCGGACACCGCCGATGACCCCATCTCGATCACCCTCGACGAGGCGGCCCACCCTGCCGTGCTCACGCTCACCGCCCCGCATGCCGGTTCTGCGGTGTCGATGACGGTGGGAACTCTCGCGCAGGCGCGCACCACGTCCTCGACCGCACCCGGCGGCCCGGTGCCCGGCCGGACGCTCATCGCCACCCTCATGCCGGCTGCTCGCTTCGTCACTCTGCACTGTGGTCACTCGGCGCAGACCGAGCCCCGAGCCTGGCCCGATCACGGGCTTGGCGAACTCTGCGACGATGCGCCCGAGGCCATCCGGTCGCGGTGGCGGCGCCCCGCCTCGGGGCCGGTGCCGATCGGTCGCGGAGCCGACGGTGACGTCGGAATCGATCTGTTCTCCGACGGTCCCCACGCTCTCGTCGCCGGCACCACGGGCAGCGGAAAATCCCTGCTCCTCCAGACCTGGCTGCTGTCGATGGCCTTGGCACAGCCGCCTCGGCGACTGCGTTTCGTCCTCATCGATTTCAAGGGCGGGGCCACGTTCTCCCCTCTGCAGGGGCTGCCGCACACCGACAGCGTGCTCGACGATTTCGACTCCGGACTTGCCTTTCGCGCCCTCGTCTCGGTGCGCGCTGAGATCACCCGCCGTGAACGACTGCTGGCCGACCACGGATGCGCCGATGTCGCCGACCTCGCCGCCCCTCCCCCGCGACTCGTCGTCGTCATCGACGAGTTCCACGCGCTCATGGCCACTCACCCTCGCGCCGCCGATCTGCTCGAACACCTCACCGCGCTGGGACGATCCCTCGGCGTTCACCTCGTTCTCGCCACTCAGCGCCCCATGGGCGTCGTGACCGGGCAGATGAAGGCGAACATCAACATCCGTGTGTGCCTGCGGGTGCGCGATGAGACCGATTCCTTCGACGTCATCGGCACCGATGCCGGCGCGTTCCTGCCCGCTGACAAGCCCGGCGCCGCCTGCCTGGACTCCGGGATCAGCGTCACCCAGTTCCGCGTGGCCGTGCCCTTCGGACAAGGCACCCACACCGAGGCGGCCATCCGGCCTCGCGTTCGTCCTTGGGTCCGGGGACCGGTTCCGTCGCTGGCCAGCGGAGTGCACGGTGTCAGCGTCGACAACATCGTCGCCGCCACGCGGGACAATGCTGGGCCCGGGAACGATGCAGCGGCCGGAGCCGACGAGATGCCCGAGAAGTCGTCGCGTAAAGGGCAGGAGCGACAGATCGTGCTGCCGCCCCTGCCGATTCCGGAGGACATGGCGGCCTGGGCAGTTGGAGGGCCGACCCGGGACGCCGAGGGGACGGTAGAGGCAGGCACAGGACTCGGCACAGTGATCACGGGGATCATCGATGTCCCCAGTGAACAGCGGCAGTTGAAGTGGACATTCGATCCGGATGTGGACGGTTCCACGATCCTGACGGGCGGCAGCCCCGAAACCGTGGAATCCGTGCTCGTGAATATGGCTCGCGCGGCGGCGCCGACCCGGCGGATCATCGCGATCGGCAGGATCTCCGCGGCTCTCGACTGGGCCGACATCAGCTGCGGAATGAACACGGGCTGGCAGATTCAGGCGGCTCTCGACCATCTCTCTGCCAACGGGAGCCCGGGCAGGATCGCCCCGGACGGTGACGGCACCGCGACCGCAGCGCGCGAAGAGACGAGCCGACGCCCGCCGAGTCTGCTCGTCTGCAGCAATTGGGCGGAATTCGTCGACTCGCTCGACCACTTTTGGGCGGAGCGCGCCGATCGCCTCCTCGGGTTTGGCGCCGGATCGGATCTCGTGTTCCTGCTCGCCGGGTGCCGGAACGTGACGAGCAGAAGTTCTCGGTTCGCCACTCAGATCAATTTCCCGCCCGACGCCGGCGAAGACGGGACGAGCGTCGGACTCAGCCGGCAGCGGTTCGCCGGCAGGTGGCCGAATCTTCGTGCCGTCATCCGCGGTCCCCGCGTGCAGTCTGCGGGTGGAGACGGTGCCGATGTGCAATTCGTGCCCGGTGACGCGGCCCCACATGACTCGTCCGTATTGGGAGCGGAAACGGTCACCCTCAGCGGACGGGAGTGTCGCGGCGAACCGGAGTCCCGTGAGGAATTCACTCCACGCTGGCGTGGCCTTGACCGACCTGTATGCGAAGGTGAAGCGTCATTCGGCAGCATGACGGTGCCCGGCGTCATCCCCATCGGCGTCGACGCTTTCGGCGACCTTGTCGTGTGGGATCCCCTGTGGGAGGGTTCGGTTCTCACTGTTCGCGGTTCTCCGCAGAGCGGCAAGACCGAATTCGCGACCTTGGTGCACCGCCTCGGCGGGGTGTCTGTCCATGATGACGCCTACTTGGAGTCGGACCCGGTCGACTGGGATCTGCTCGACGGACGCTTCCATGTGCTCACCATGCCGACGCGGTTCACTCCCGGCTATGGTTCCCCTCTGTCCAAGGCGCAGAACCTGGGGCCGCTGCTCGTGCTCGGTGTGCACACCAAGCAGGATCTCACCGGGCTCGGGGTGCTGCGGCACGCCCCGCTCGATGGGTTGGCCGGGACGGGCTGGTTCGTCACCGAAGAACAGACGCGTCCAGTTCGCCTCTTCAGCTCCACAGGCGTCGAGCCTGATTCAGCTCATGTCGGCAGGAGGTCCTGAGAGAGTCTCGTAGCGATAGAGCTCGGTCGCGGTTCCCGCCTCGAGCAGGCGGTCAGCGAGCGCCGAGACCACGGGCATTCCGCTCGTGACCTCGATGACGACATCGGCGTCGACAGACAGCCTGGCCAAAAGGAGTTCGGCATCGGCGACGGCCGCGGCGAAGTCCTCGCCGCCTGTCTCGGCGGCATCGTCGCGAGTCTCGAACATCGACCCGAGGATGAGCTCGGTCGGCGGTTCCTCGTCGACCTGATCGACGACGGCGGTCCCGTCCGCGGCACCAGCTCCCGGCTCACCGGCCGAGGGCAGAACGCCGGTGGTCTCATCGGCCTCCCGCGCATAGGACACGGCGAAGGCGCTGAGTCCACCCGCCTCGGCGGTTCCGGCAGCACCATTCAGCAGTGCGGCACCATGAGCTCCGGCTGCTTCGGAGAGGAACGCGTTGTTCACCTGTCCGATGGTCAGCGGTCCGACGGCGTCGTCGCGGTTGACGGCGGTGTACCAGGCGAGGAATGCCTTCGTCAGCTTCACCGAACCGGTGGCGACGATCTCGAGGTCCTCGGCCCGACCACCGCCGGCCGGCGGCAGGGCACCGGCGGGCACCTTGATCACGCGGGTCGTCGTCAGCGGGGTGAAGCCGAGCGCCTGAGCGAAGCCTTCGCCCGCACTACCGGCCTGCACACGGGCCCGCAGATCGAGGCCTTCGAGCGCGGTTCCGCGCGTCTCCGCACACACCGCTTCGAAGAGTTCACGCCCCTGACCATGTCCCTGTTCCTCGGCGGCGACCTCGACGTGGACCCACGCCCGGTAGGGGTGAAGCGGGGATTCAGCGATCGCGGCGGCTCCGACGGGAACGTCGGGGACCACCTCGGCGATGACGGAGCGGATCAGCGGCGAATCCGAGGACGGGCGGAACAGGGACCTGGCCATATGACCGGCCGGGGTGGTCGCGTCGGCGAACACCTCATTCAGGCGCAGATCGTCACCGTCGTTCAGCTCTCGAATCGGCATGTGCTCGCTCCTTGGGCGGTGGGGAACTTGATAATCTTGGCGTCATGACTGACTTAAGCGATCCTACCGCCGCCGCGCACGCCGCGGCCACGACCATCAACGCGAACGCGGGCATCGAATCGCATGACATCGCACTCGTCCTCGGTTCCGGTTGGGGTGGGGCGGCGGACCTCCTCGGCGAGACCGTCGCCGAGATCTCCGCGGCGGAGGTTCCCGGATTCCACGCTCCCGCCGTCGAAGGCCACGGTGCGACCCTGCGGACCGTGCGGATCGAGGCCAGCGGCAAGCATGCGCTTGTGCTTGGATCGCGCACCCACTACTACGAGGGCAAGGGGGTGCGCGCCGTGGCTCACGGTGTACGCGCCGCCGCTGCAGCCGGCTGCGCCTCACTCGTGCTGACGAACGGCTGCGGTGGGCTCAACCGCAACTGGGCGCCCGGGACTCCGGTGCTCATCTCCGATCACATCAACCTCACTGGCACCTCTCCGATCGAGGGCGCGAACTTCGTCGATCTCACCGATCTGTACTCCCCGCGGATGCGCGCCATCGCCAAGGAGATCGATCCGACCCTCGACGAAGGCGTGTACGCACAGTTCCGCGGACCTCATTATGAGACCCCCGCCGAGGTGCGCATGGCCGGGACCCTCGGTGCCGATCTGGTGGGAATGTCGACGACGTTGGAGGCCATCGCCGCACGTCAGGCCGGGCTCGAACTCATGGGAGTTTCGCTGGTGACGAACCTTGCCGCCGGCATCCAGGAGACCCCGCTCTCCCATGCCGAGGTCATCGAGGCCGGAGCCGCGGCCGCCCCGCGCATCTCCCGACTGCTCGCCGACATCGTCGCGAAGCTCTGAGACGCAGTGCTACCAGCACTCCCCTGACTCATCCCTCTTCACCGCAGACCCGCAAAGGACGGAACATGACCCGCGTAGCCGACAGGTTCACGAATGGATTCGACGCCGAAGTGGTCCGCGCCTGGATCGCCGATGACCCCGACCAGCAGACGGCGACGACCCTGGAGCACATTCTCGCCGAGGCCGAGAGCGGGGATGCTGCGGCAATCTCCGATCTCGAGGACCGGTTCTCCGGCCCCCTCGTCTTCGGCACCGCCGGACTGCGCGGTGAGATCGCAGCCGGTCCGAATCGAATGAACCGGGCCGTCGTCATCCGGGCAGCCGCCGGTTTGGCCGCGTTCCTCGCCGACACCGTCGGTGAGGGATTCCGAGTCGTCATCGGCTGCGACGCTCGATACAAGTCCGCGGAATTCGCCGCGGACACCGCCGCCGTCGTCACAGCTGCCGGCGGAGTCGCGATCCAATTGCCCGAGCAGCTGCCGACCCCGCTGCTGGCCTTCGCGCTGTCGCATCTCGAAGCCGACGCCGGTGTCATGGTCACGGCCAGCCACAACCCTCCGGCCGACAACGGGTACAAGGTCTATCTGGGCAAACGTCCCCTGCAGACGCTCGGGTCTGAGGCCGACGCCGAGGCGGGTGCCGGAGCTCAGATCGTCAGCCCGGCTGATGCGCAGATTGCTGAGAAGATCGCGGCCGTCGATTCTGTGGCGTCTGTGCCGCGTGCCGAGTCCGGGTGGGAGCACCTCGACGAATCGATCGTCGAGGAGTATCTGTCCCGCATCGACGCCTTGAGTGTGCGTGCCGAGTCGGATCTGTCGATCGTGCTGACCTCACTGCACGGCGTCGGTGCCGGGGTCGCCGAGGCGGCCCTGACCCGCACCGGGTTCACGAACCTCCACCCAGTGGCCTCCCAACAGGCACCGGACCCGGACTTCCCGACCGTGTCCTTCCCGAATCCGGAGGAAGCCGGTGCCCTCGATGAGTCCTTTGCCGTGGCCAGGGAGGTCGGCGCCGAACTCATCATCGCCAATGATCCCGATGCCGACCGGTTCTCCGCGGCCATCCCGGATCAGTCCGCGGCCACCGGATTCCGTCAGCTCTCCGGCGACGAGGTGGGGCTCCTCCTCGGCGAGGACGCGGCGACTCGTTTGGCGGCGGGAACACATCATGCGACGGAGACGGATTCTCCGGTCTTCGCGAATTCGATCGTGTCCTCCCGTGCTCTTGCCGCAGCGGCGGCCAGTCACGGATTCGAAGCGGTGAATACGCTCACCGGCTTCAAATGGATCTCTCGCGTGGCTGGCCTCGTCTTCGGCTACGAGGAGGCACTCGGCTACTGTGTCGATCCGGCTGCCGTGCGCGACAAGGACGGCATCTCGGCGGCCGTGACCTTCGCGGCCCTGGCATCGCGGCTGAAGTCAGAGGGCAGCAGCATCGAAGCCGAGCTCGATCGGATCCGCACCCGCGACGGCTACTTCGCGACCGCTCCGCTGAGTTTCCGCCTCGATGATGTCTCCCTCATCGCCGCGGCGATGGCGAAGCTGCGGGAGAATCCTCCGGCCACGTTGGCCGGGTCCCCGGTCGCCGAGGTCCATGACCTGTCGGCCGGGTACCAGGGGCTGCCGCCGACCGACGGGATTCTGCTGCTCTCCGAGTCGAACTCGCGGGTCATCGTGCGTCCTTCGGGCACCGAGCCGAAGCTCAAGTGCTATCTCGAAGTCGTCGCCGATCCCTCGGAACTCCAGGCTGCGGCCGATGCCGATGCCCGTGCGGCCGCCAGCGCGGGAGTGCGACTGCCGGCCACCTCGGCGAGTGCTTCACTCAAACCCGCACTCAAGGAACGCCTGAACTCGATCAGCACCGAATTGAAAACCTTCTTCGCCCTCTAATTACTACCTGACGGCGGCCCAGCAACCTCGCGCGAGGTTGCTG
>NZ_JBNFOL010000049.1:0-15044 GCF_057364765.1 Brevibacterium sp. LAARM3_SD1
CCGCCGCCTCCATGGCGACGATGACGAACATCGCATAGACCGCCGCGCGCTCACTCGCGGCGCGAGCACGCTGATGTCGACGAGAGGCACCTTGCCCGCCGCCTTCCGGCGCTTCGTCCAGATGAAGAACAGCTGCCCGAGGACCACGCCGACGACGATGAACACCGGCGCCGGTGACAGCCCGGCGATCGAGAACGGTGCCCCATCCTCGGCGCGGATGATCCCCCACCCATTGAGGTTGTTGAACCCCAACGTCAGCAGCACGACCGCAGCACCGATGAGCGCCGAGGCGACGAGGTCGATCCGAATCGACCCATCACCATTGTCCGACTTCAGCGTGAACGTCAGCGCGAAGACGATGACGGCCAGACCCAGCGTGATGAAGAAGATCGGCCTCCACCCGACGAACGTGCCCAAGGTGCCGCCGATGAGGAAGGCGCTCATCCCGGAGAAGGCGCGTGCCGAGCCGAGCGAGCCGACGGCCGCAGCCTGCTGCGCACCCCGGTAGTTCTCCGCGATGAGAGCGACGAGGGCGGGCACGATGATCGCGGCCGCCGCACCCGCGAGAAGCTGACCGGCGATGACCCAGGTCACCGTGCGGGAGAAGATCATGAGCAGCGAGGAGGCCGCGAAGACGACGAGGACGACGCGGAAGATGAGCACCCACCCGATCCGCTGACCCAGCTTCGCGCCCGTCATCACGAGCGCGGCCACCGCGAGGCCGTAGACGACGATCGTCGACGAGGCGACCGTGGGCGGCACGCCGAAGTCGTCGACCATTCCGCCGAGCGAGATCGGCAGTGCGGCGACGTTGAACGACATGAGGACCTGGGCGAGGAAGAGCCCGATCATCGGCGCCCACGACCGGCGCTCCTCGGCGAGGTCGTTCGATGCGGTTTCGGCACTCATCATTGTCCTTTCCGTCGGCGGTCGACAGCAGCGTTCGATGCGAAGAGGTTCATGCCCAGGACCCGGGAGATGTGGAAGCACGCGCGCTGACCGCGCACGCTGTTGCCCGCTGAGTCCAACCTCGGTGAAAAGGTACCCAGCGCACCCTTTCCCGGGGCGATGGCGACGATGCCGCCGGAGACCCCGGATTTGGCGGGCAGCCCGATCTCGAAGAGCCATTCGCCGCTGTTCTCATACATTCCGCACGAGGCGAGCAGCGCGAGCGTGTCACGGGCCACCTCGGCGGAGACGACCTGCCGGCCGGTCAGCGGATTGATCCCACCGTCGGCGAGGGTGGCGCCCATCACCGCGAGGTCGTGCGCGGTGACCAGCAGCGAGCACTGCCGGGTGTAGATGTCGACGGTGTCGAGCGGATCTGTGATGATCCGCCCATAGCTTTCGAGCAGCCGGGCCAGGGCCTTGTTGCGCTGATTCGTCTGCATCTCCGATTCGTACACCCGACCGTCGAGGCGAAGCGGCCGCCCGGCGAAACGGGAGAGCCCGGAGCGGATGTTCTCCCATTTCTCCGCCGAGGTGGCCCCGGGCATGAGCGCGGTCGTGGCGATGGCGCCGGCGTTGACCATCGAGTTCAACGGTTTGCCGTCGTTGAGTTCGATCGCCATGACGGAGTTGAAGGCGAGCCCGGTGTTGTTGACGCCGACGCGTTCGTGGACGAGTTCGGAGCTGCGGGCCTGACAGACCAGTGCGAAGACGAAGGCCTTGGAGATGGATTGGATGGAGAACTCGATGTCGACGTCTCCGGCCTCGTGCACGGTCCCGGCCGATTCGATGAGGCTGAGTCCGAACCATCGGGGATCCGCCTCGGCGAGGATCGGAATGTAGTCAGCGACCTCACCGTCGTCGAGCCCCCGATAACGCGTGTGGATGTCGGCCAAGGTCGAATCGATGAAACGGTCGGAGGGCAGGCCGCCGGTGGAGGCTCGCTGTCTGACCGATTTCTCGTCGGGTCCGATCATCACTGATCCTCGTCCCAGTCGTGCGGGTTGGCGTGGGCCAGGCCGCTGGGTGCCTGTCCGCGGAGTGATTTCACTCTATCTCAGGGATTTCCTGTTGCACAGGCCTCTGACCAGTGATGATCGCCGAGATTGTCCGTCGGCAGTCTTAGCGCTCTGCTTCCGTGACGAGCCGGTGGGTTGCACTACGGATGAGCCGCGAAGATGGGCCCCCTTGCTCCGTTTCCACGATGGGTCTACCGTCGAGACCACGGATCACTCCCGCACCTCTTGTGATCCTCAATCCTCCGTCGAACGGCGTGAGCGTGTTCAACTCCGAAGGGAGCAGAAGTCATGAGTGACGAGAAGAAGAACCTGCCGGAGAACGCAGCAGAACAGCAGACCGAAGACGAGCAGGAGATCGAGAGCTCGACCGTCGGAGTCGGCCCCGATACGGATGCCGAAGGCAGTTCCCAGACTCCTGAAGACAGGCTCGAGCGCATCGCCGCCGAGCACGATGTTCCGATCGATCGGGACCCTGAGGAAGCCCAGGCCAAAGCCGAAGGGTCCTCCACCCCCGACAAGGACCGAGATATCAGCGGTGGAGACACGAAGGAAGAGTCCGACGACTCCGTGGAGCCGCCGGACTGAGTCTGCGGCAGCGCGGGCTCGGTCATGGAAATCCGATCCGTCATGCCTGCAGAGTCCACGATGCAAGAACTCCGTGGACACAACTGTGACAGGTGGCCCGGATTTGGCAAGGTAGAAGAATGACAACACGCGCCGGCCAGTTGGCCCAGGACAAGGATCTCGTCGACGTCCCTGCCCTTCTCGATTCGTATCACGACTTGGTTCCGGACCCTTCGGTGCCTTCGCAAGCAGTGAGCTTCGGGACCTCAGGCCACCGCGGTTCGAGCTTCAACCGTTCCTTCAACGAGGCGCACATCGCGGCCATCACCGCGGCCATCGTCGACTTCCGCCGAGACAAAGGAATTCGCGGACCGATCTTCCTCGGCCGTGACACTCACGCACTGAGTGAGCCCGCATTCCTCACCGTCCTCGAGGTGCTCGCCGCCGCCGAGGTGCCCGCGCTCATCGACGAACGTGACGGCTTCACCCCGACCCCTGCCGTCTCCCACGCGATCCTCGGCTTCAACGCCGGGAAGTCACGCGATGAGGCGCAGGCCGACGGCATCATCGTCACTCCCAGCCACAATCCGCCCGCCGATGGCGGCATCAAGTACAACCCACCGCACGGCGGACCCGCCGGCACCGAGACGACGACCTGGATCGCCGAACGCGCGAACCGGTATCTGGCCGAGGGGTGGGAGAAGATCCCGCGCACCCCTTTCCAGCGGGCATTCCACCTGGAGAACACCGAGAACTTCGACTACGTCTCGAACTACGTCGACGACCTCGAGTCGGTCATCGACCTCGATGTCATCCGCTCCTCCGGGCTGAAGATCGGCGCCGACCCGCTCGGCGGAGCCAGCGTCGACTATTGGGCGGCGATCGCCGAGGACTACGACCTCAACCTCGACGTCGTCCACCCGGACGTCGACCCCACTTGGTCATTCATGACCCTGGACTGGGACGAGAACATCCGCATGGACTGCTCCTCCCCCTATGCGATGGCCGGCCTCATCGCCTCACGCAATGACTTCGACATCGCCACAGGCAACGACGCCGATGCCGACCGCCATGGCATCGTCACCCCCGATGCGGGCCTGATGAACCCCAACCACTATCTGGCCGCGGCATCGACTATCTGCTCGACTCCCGCACCAACTGGCCGACCGGCGCCGGGATCGGCAAGACCCTGGTCACCTCGTCGATCGTCGACCGCATCGTCGCGGCCCACAATCGCACCCTCTTCGAAGTTCCCGTCGGCTTCAAATGGTTCGTCCCCGGCCTGCTCGACTCGACTCTGGCCTTCGGAGGCGAGGAATCGGCCGGCGCATCGTTCCTGCGTCGGGACGGCAAGGTGTGGTCGACGGACAAGGACGGCATCATCCTCGCCCTCATCGCGGCCGAGATGACTGCGAAGACCGGACAGACTCCCTCGCAGCGTTATGCGGGACTGGCCGCGAATCACGGCACCAGCTCCTACGCCCGCCAGGATGCCCCGGCGACACGCACACAGAAAGAACGACTGGGGTCACTCGATGCCTCGCAGGTGGGCGCGACGACCGTCGGCGGTGAACCTGTGAAGGCGGTGCTCACCTCGGCGCCGGGCAATAATGCGCCCATCGGCGGACTCAAGGTCACCACGGACAATGCATGGTTCGCCGTGCGGCCGTCGGGCACGGAAGACGTCTACAAGATCTACGCCGAGTCCCTGCGCGACGAGGACCACCTGCGCCAGGTCCAGCACGACGCCCGAACTCTCGTCGACGGGGTGCTGGAGTAAGGACCGCGCGTTGCTGCGGAAGTCCGCTCAGGCGGCGAGTCCCGCAGCGTCGCCTCTCAACGCCTGCTTCCGCGGCCTCGAAGTGTGAGCGTAGGGATCTGATTCGCTGCGCCCACACTTCGAACACGCGGATGCGGGCGCGCGACCTCGGGTGGGCGGGCGCGGGTCACGATCGCGTATCGCTGCTCAAGCAGAACTGTTGCACTAACGCGCGCCACCAGCCGGATGGCCGCGGCGGCCACCACCGAGCCGGGCCTGCGAGCTGCGCCGGCCGCGGTGCCCACATAGAGCCCTGACCACACGGTTCATCTGCAAGCCGTCTTGTCTTCACCGGTCGCGCACTCCCCATGTAACAACGACCGCCGCACAGCTGTAATGTTCCTGTGTTCCGGCCGTAATCGGCTCCAAGTCGGCTTTCAGTCTCTGTTGCCGCGGCCTCATATTCGATCGCAATACTGTTCTGCGTCAGATGACATGCCGCCCCGAAATGACCTCCCGGTCAACTCGCAGAGGCGGCGGAACAGCAGAAGGGATCGACACAATGACGTCCACCATTCGCAACCGCGCAGCAGCCATCGGAATCGCCGCCGTCGCCGGACTCGCCGGCCTCGGGCTCGCAGCAGGACCGGCCATGGCCGCCGACTCGTCTCTCGCCGACTCATCCAGCCAGTCCACTGAATCAGACGTCGGCACGCAGTCCGTGTACTACCCGACCGATCCGGTCACCTACGCCGACGAGCTCGTCCGAGCCTGGGGACAAGGCGATTCCGACCGAGTGGAGGCATTCTCTTCATCCCAGGTCGCCGAGAAGCTCAAGGCCCACAGCGACGACGAAGCCACCCACTGGACCCGCGTCGGCGCAGAGGGCGCCGCCGGCACAACCTACGTCGACTACGAGAACACCGTCACCGGCGAGAAGATGTGGCTTGGGATGCCCACCGAGGCCGTCGTCGATCCCGACGACGAGTGGGGCACTCCCAACGCGGTGCACAAGGTCAACTTCGAGGATTGAAACTCCGGCCCTCGAGCCGCAGATACATCGAGCCGCAGATGCACCGAGCCCCGCACCAGGATTCCTGGTGCGGGGCTCGGTGCATGACTCAGCGACGCTGGGCGTCCGCGGCTGCGGCTGCGGTCGGCCGCCTCGGCGAGGGAAGCCCGGGTGTGGGCCGCCTCGGCGAGGGACGGCCGGGAATGAGCCGCCTCGGCGAGGTTCTACAGGTGGGCCTCCGGGGCGTTCTGCACGTAGTCGTCCACGGTGTCGTTCTTGAACGCGTCGCGGACCTTCTTCAGCTCATCCTCATCGACGTTGACGATCGACTGACCGTCGGGTGAGGTGCCGACGCCGGCGACGGGAGCGGTGAAGAACTCGATGTCGCCGGGGCGGACGTCGCGCATGTTGAACGCGGTCGAGGAGATGTACTTCGCATCCAGGCCCGAGTCGACGTACATGTACGGCGCGAAGTTCTTGACCATGTCCTGGATCTTCTTCGGGTTCGACAGAGTATCGGCCGAGATCATCTCGTTCGTCAGCCCGCGGATGAACGCCTGTTGGTTACGTGCACGCTGGAAGTCGCCGTCCTGGAACTGCTTGCGCTCACGCACGAAGGTCAGCGCCTGGTCACCGTTGAGGACGTTCTCGCCCTTGGTGAACGAGTAGCCGTCCTTCTCGAACGCCTGCTCGGAGTTCACGGTCACCCCGCCGAGGCTGTCGGTCAGTGCCTTGAATCCCTCGAAGTCGATGATCGCCACGTGATCCAGTTCGGTGCCGATGAAGTCCGAGACCGTCGACACGGCCAGCGGCAGACCGCCGTAGGACAGCGCCGCGTTGATCTTCGACTTTCCGTGGCCCTCGATGTCGACGTACGTGTCGCGCGGGATCGACATGATCTGGACGTTGCCGCCGTCCTCGGGCAGGTGCATGACCATGATCGTGTCCGAACGCAGGCCGCGCGAATCATTGACATCGACATCGCTCATCGACTCGTCCGAGCCGAGCAGCAGGATGTTCGTGCCGTCGCCTTCCTTGCCGCCGGCGCTGTCCTTGCCGAAGACCTGTTCATCGCTGAGCTGGTTCGCGTTCTTGTCGAACGACCGGCCGACGCTCCAGACGTAGAGCCCGATGCCGAGCACGCCGAGGATGACGATGATCAGCAGTGCGACGAGCACCTTGCGCCAGACGCGCTTCTTCTTGCGCGGGCGCTGCTGTTCCTCGTTCTGGTGGTCGAAGAGATCGTCGAAGGTGGTGTTGTCCGTCATCGGCACTCCGGGGTCATGTCGGTGCGGCACTCACGCCGACGGGAAGGAAAATGCAATCTCGGCAATTATATAGCTTTTGTTACAAACCCCAGGACACATCGGCAGCATTCCCTCCCCGAGGTGAGGGGACTCACCAGTAATAGCGCAGGGTTCGTCTGGTTGTCGTTCAGAGCGCTCGGTAGACTTCTCTGGTGTTCAATAACTATCGGGAAATTCTGTCGCTTCCCGGTGCTCTCAAGTTCTCCTTGGCCGGTCTCGTCGCCCGGATGCCCATCGCGGTGCTGGGGCTGGGAATCGTCCTCTTCATCCAGGGCGTGACCGGGTCGTACGGCATGGCGGGCATCGTCTCCGCCGTCTACATGATCGTCCAGGCACTTGCCGGCCCCGGGATCGCTCGCCTCGTCGACCGCCTCGGCCAGGCGAAGGTCATGGTGCCCATCGTCATCACCCACCTCATCGCGTTGGCCCTGCTCATCGTCTCCGTGTACGAGGAATGGTGGACGGGATTAGTCTTCGTCTTCGCTGGCATCGGCGGCGCCACCGTCGGCTCCGTCGGTTCGCTCGTGCGTTCGCGCTGGTCCCATATCGTCGACACCCCGAAGAAGCTGCAGACCGCGTTCTCATGGGAATCGGTCGCCGATGAGCTGATGTTCGTCTCCGGGCCCGTGCTGGCCACGGTGCTCGCCACAGCCGTGTGGCCGCCTGCGGGAATCATCCTCTCCATGATCACCGTCGGCGTGGGATCGCTGCTGCTCTACATCCAGAAGTCGACCGAACCCCCACCTGTGGAGCGGACCACCGAGGCGAAGGGCCACGTGTTCTCGAACCCGGGCATCTTCGCGATCATCATCGTCAACATCTTCCTCGGCGTGAACTTCGGCGCCATCGACGTCATCGCCGTCGCCTTCGCCGACGAACTCGGTGTGAAGTCGACCGCCGGTGTGCTGCTGTCGTGCCTGGCGCTGGGATCACTGGTCTCCGGCGCGCTGTACGGGGCCCGGAACTGGCAGGCAGCCGTCCATCACCGCTTCGGCGTGGCCGTGTCCGCCCTAGCCGTGGGTGCGTGCCTGATGCTGCTGGCGAACTCGATGGTCACCTACGGCATCATCCTCGTCGTCGTCGGATCGGCGATCGCACCGAGCCTCATCGGCGCGAACTCCGTCATCGAGCAGCTCGCTCCCCCACGCCGCCTCACCGAGGCGTTCGCCTGGCTGGGCACCTCGCTGGGCTTCGGCGTCGCCTTCGGTTCGGCCGTCGCCGGCAACATCATCGACGCCTTCGATGCGAAGACCGCGATGCTGCTGCCCGCCGGCTGCGCTGTGCTGGGAGCGATCATCGCGCTGTCGCTGCTCAAGCTTTTGAACCCCAAGCGTTCGAGCCATGAAGCGCGTGTGGAGAAGGACCGTCGGCGCGAAAAGGTGGTCGAGTCGTAGGGAGTGCCTGCTGCCGGCGCGTACGCCGTCTCCGGCGGTCGCCTCGGCGAGCATCCGTCACCGTTAGTAGCACACCCTCGCGGTAGCCTCTCTTCGCACCGCCGGCTGGCCATCCACCACCCATAGCGAGAAAACACCCCGTTGCGGCGGGGTGTTTTCGCGTTTGCGAGGGGTTGCACGCGGAGGACGCGACGTTGCACCCACCCAGCCCGGCCGCGGTGGCCCGATCGCGAGCCCACGGATCGCGGAACCGCAGGGCCGCCTCGACAATGTAAAAGATCATTGACATCTTTATGTCAAACATGCTTTACTTTTAGATGTAAAGAGAAGTTGACATCAAGGAACGGTATGGAAGTTCAGACCTCGGACCTCAAACAGGTTCGCAAGGCTGCGGGGCTGACGCAGGCACAGTTAGCCCAGCTCACCGGGGTGTCGCGGCAGACGATCATCGCGACCGAGCGCGGCGACTACGCCCCCAGCGTGTATCTGGCACTGCGCATCGCCCGGGCCTTGAACACGACAGTCGAAGAGATCTTCTCGCTCCAGGAGGAATCCCCATGAACAACGTCAGTGACAGAAAGAATCGACCCAACGCCTTTGCCGATCGAATCGCCGGCTTCGACGACCCCTCGATGGGCGATGAACGCGAACGGGACATCATCCTGCGGGCCTATACGTTCGGTGCCGTGGTCTCCACCTACGTGTTCTTCGCGCTTGCGCTCGTCTTCGCCGTACTCGGCGCGGGAATGTGGAGTGTACTCATCGTTTTCGGCTCCATGGTGACCAGCATCGCCGTCTCCGCTTACTGCCAACGTGAGAATGTGGACTTCTCCATGGCGATGGCTCGTGTCTCGCCGAGGCGGCTGATCGTCGGCAATATCGTCGGCGCCCTGTTCGCCATCGCCTGGGTCGGTGCAATCGTCTTTCAACTGAGCAACGGCTACCCGCTCATCGACGCGGGAATGGGCAATCGGACGATGCCCGGTGCCCCCTCCAGCACCTACTCCATCGTGATCGGCGCAGCGTTCGGCTTCATCATCGCGCTGACCCTCATGACGATCTCCCGGGTGCGCAAGATCAAACAGGCCCGCGCCGAGGCGGCCGCCGCAGCCTACATCGAGGACGAGGACTGATTTCGCCGCGTCAGAGGTCGCCAGGTCGGCTGCGGGTACCAGCCTGAAACCGACGAGATCACTCACCGGCAGCGCGTCAGCTCACCGTGAGTCGCGCATCCATCACTGTTAGCAGCATTTCACCCCGTTGCAGTGGGGTGAAATGCTGCTAACGGTGTGGGGTGTTGCGTACGGCCCGGGTCGCTGCGGACTGCGGGATGAGTGATCGACGCTCCGCTGTGCTGCGATGCCCCACCCGGAGGTTCCAGGCTCAGGCCCAGTCCTTCTTCGCCGATGTCTCGCCGACTCCGGCGTTGAAGACGTTGTGCGGGTCGAGTTCTTTGAAGTGCGCTTCCATCTTCGGCGGCACGGGGTAGAGCCTGCCGTAGTTGTGCTCGGCAGGCACGGCCGCACCCCGGGCCTCGAGCAGCTCGGTCATCTGCTTCTTCAGCGCCACCGGGTCGACGCCCTTCTTCGCCACGTGGTCCTGGTGGAGGACGTGGCAGAAGAAGTGCCCGTAGTAGGAGCTGATGTGCAGCTGGTCGGCGATCTCGTCGGGCAGCACCTCGAGCCAGTCCTCATCGTCGCGGCGCAGCGCCACGTCGAAGGTGATCATGTCCGAGGAGTCCTCACGGTTGAGGTTGAAGTACCGGGTCGCAGCACTCGCGGCACCGAAACGATGCAGCATCGCGGACTGAGCTTCATCGGCGCTGCACACGAAATAGTCACCTTGGTGGGCCGCCTCGGCGAAGAAGTCGTCAAGGAACGCACCCATCCGGTTCTCCTCCTCGGCACTGACGACGAGGAGCAGATGATGCTCGAAGCGGTCGCGGTACTCGAGCATCCGCTTAGGCAGCTGCTGCGGGAGCAGACCGAACGCGTTCTGCGCGATCGTGTCGGCGACGGTCTCGCCGAAGAACGGCAGCTTTGCGAACACGCCGTTGGCCCAGTTCTTCAGCGCGAACAGCCTGATCTGCTCGCGGCTGCCGGCGTGCTTGATCGAGACGAATGTGTCCTTGCCGTACTTCTCGGCGAGGTCGAACGAGGGTCGGCCCATGTATTCGCCCGAGATCGGCAGCGGCATGTCCGAAGTGAGGATCACCCGTCGCAGCTCTTCGAGCTCGGCCGGAGAATTCGTGCCGACGTAGAACGTGGTCGCTCCTTCTTCCTTCGGGAAGGTGCGGGTGCGCACGGCGAAGACCATGAGCTTCCCGGCCGAACCGGACGCCTCGTACAGGTAGTCGGAGTTCGCGTTGAACCGGGCCGGGGAGTCGACGATCCTGCGGACCTGTTCCCCGTACTCGGTCTCCATCGTGTCCTCGGGCGGGTCGGTGACATCGGTGGGATCCCACTCACCGCGCTGGAGTCTGTCGAGGATGTGGGCGGGGTCGTCTCCGAGCTCCACGCCGAGGTGGTTGACGAGTTCGAGTCGCCCCTCCTCGTTGACGCGGGCGAAGATCGCGTGCTTCGTGAACGCCGGGCCCTTGCGGATCTGGGAGCCGCCGGAGTTATTCGCGATGCCGCCGATGACGGAGGCTCCGATCGAGGTCGAACCGATGACCGAATGCGGTTCGCGGTCGTGCGGGGCGAGTTTCTCGTCGAGTTCGTACAGGGTCGATCCGGCCAGGCAGATCGCTTCCCGGGCGTCGTTGATGAGGTGGATCTGGTTGATCCGCAGGGTCGAGATGATGACGATCTCGCGGTCATAGTCCTGGTCGCCGGGCCCGGATCCGCCGGTCAGGCCGGTGTTCGCCGACTGTGGGATGACGATGAGGTCGTGATCGACGCAGACCTGCAGGGCCCGCCACATATCGACGAGGCTGGCCGGTTTGAGCACCGCGAGCACGTTCCCGCCGCCGAAGCGGTTGCCCTTGGCATAGGGTGCCGTCGCCCACGCCGAGGTGAGGACGTGGCGAGCACCCATGATGTGGGTGAAGGCCTCGACTGCCTGTGATGTGCGCTTCTGCTGTCCGAGCATGATTCCCTCAGTTCCCTCACACTTCGCCGATGAGCGGTCACCTGTCATCCTAGGCCACGCCGCCCACTCCTCCCCACCCCTCCGATCCGCACCCCAATTGCTACCTGAGGGCCTCCCAGCAACCTGGCGCGGGGTTGCTGGGAGGCCGTCAGGTAGCAATTGGGGGTTTCAGGGGGCGCCGGCGTCCTCCACCTTCTCAGCGATCCGGATCAGGTCGGCGAGGTCCCGCTCGTCGAGGCGATCCGCGAAATGGCGGCGCACCGATTCCAGGTGCACCGCGGTGCTCTCGCGCAGGGCATCCCGTCCCGCCGTCGCAAGAACGAGGAGGCAGCCCCGCCCGTCCGCCGGGTCGGGTGCGCGGCTGATCAGACCTCGCGCTTCCATCCGAGAGGCGTGCCGCGACAGTCGGCTCCTCGACCACCCCATCTTCGCCGCCTGCTCATGCAAGGTGCTCGTGACTTCGGTGCGTTCGACCAGTGTGCTCAGCACCTCGTAGTCCGGTTCCGACAGCCCGGTCTCGGCGAGATCGCGTGCCGTGCGGGCCTTCATGAAGACCGCCATGCGTCTGAAGGCGCGCCAGGCCAGCTCCTCGTCGGTGCTCAGCCACGGAGCGGCGGAACCAGGATTTTTCGTTGACATGTAAACATAATACCACGTACTCTCATTTACATGTCACCGAATAGACCGACGCTCCTCGTCATCACCTGCAGCACCCGCCCCAACGCCCTCGGACCGATGGTCGCCGATTGGTTCACAAGCACCACCTCGGCGGCGGCTCGTCACCTCGGGGTCGAACTCCGGCAGGTATCGCTGCAGGACGTCGACCTGCCGTTTCTCGACGAGGAGGACCACCCCTCCTCGGGGAGATACGTCCACGAGCACACGAAACGGTGGAGTTCGCTCGTGGCCTCCGCCGACGGATACATCGTCGTCACCCCCGAGTACAACCACGGCATGCCTGCCTCACTGAAGAACGCACTCGACTTCCTCAGCAGCGAATGGGCGTGGAAGCCGATGGGCTTCGTCAGCTACGGCAATACCTCGGCGGGGACCCGATCCGTCCACCATGCCAAGCAGATCATCACCACGCTCCGACTTGTGCCGCTGAGCGCCACGATCGCGTTGCATATCAGGGACGCAGTCCAGGGCGATCGCCTCGCTTCCGACCCACGAATGGACAGCACGGCCGAGATGATGATCGGCGAGGCGGCTCGGCTCTCCCGTGCTCTTGCGCCGATGCGCGAGGCACTTCTTCCCGCCGCGGCGGCGGGTCCGCTGCCCGGCAGCGTCATCCGGTCCCTGGATATCGGCGATGCCGCGGACATCGTCGTGCTGCAGCGCTGCTGCTGGGTCGACGAGGCCGTGGCCAATTCCGCCCTCGACCTGCCCCCGCTGCACGAAGACACCGAGGCGGTCCGCGAATGGCTGGGCGAATGGTCAGTCACCGGACTGAAACTCGACGGCCGCCTCATCGGAATGGTCCGCACCAAGACCGAGGGCACCACCGGCCACATCGGTCGCCTCGCCGTCGCTCCCGACGAACGCGGATCAGGAGTCGGCCGATGGTTGCTGCGCCACGCCGAGGCGGCTCTGAGTCCGGACTGCGACCGCATCGAGCTGAGCACAGGAGCGGCGAGCACACACAACATCTCCCTCTATCGCAGCGAAGGATACGTCGTCAGCGAGAAGACCCCCACGGAGGGGACCGTGCACCTGGTCAAGGAGCTCATCAGCGACGACGACGCCGCCTGAGGTGGGACGCCGGCGGACACTGCCCGGCGGTCGGTGCACGACCGATCGGGCTCAGGCCCGGGGCCGCGAACCCGACCGACGCGACCCGAGCGCCACGACCCCGAGGCAGGCAAGGCAGATCACGGCCACACCGCCCAGGGACACAGCGTAGGGCATGACCGGCAGCAAGGCGGCGAGCACCGTCGGCAGCAGGAAACCGGAGTAGGCCAGCGAGTAGTACACGCCGGTGATCCCGGCAAGGTCGTCGGATTCGGCGATGGCTTGGACGATGACGAGTCCGGCCACCACGCACACGCCGTAGGCGATGCCGAGCACGACGGCCACGACGAGGGCCAGGATCGGGTTCGCCGCGAGCGCGGCCACCACCGCGAGCGCCATGCCTGACGTCATGAGCACGAGTCCGACGACGAGCGCCCGTCCGCCGGTGACGCGGTTGATCTGCGGTACGCAGTTCTGGACGAGCGCTCCGGCGCCGAGGGTGACGACGGTGAGCACGGTGGCGTAGAGGGTCGTCCACTCCCCCAGCTCATCCTGGACCAGTGCGGGCATGACGGCGTAGGCGATGCCTGCCGCACCGAACACCCAGGGGGCTGCGGGGATGATGAGTCGCAGGAAGGTGCGATGGGCCACGAGGGGGACGCGCAGTCCCCGCCACCAATGTTCGGTGCTGCGGTGCGCAGGCGACAGGGATTCCGGAGCGGTGCAGACAATGGCCAACGCGACGAGGTTGAGCAGTCCGTGCACCGCATAGGGCGCCACCTCGGGGAGGGGCGCCCACTGGGCAAGGCACCCGGTGACCGCGGCACCGACGGCGAACCCCAGGGTCAGAGTCAGCGCGGGACGGCGCGCACCGGCCGTGATATCGGCCCGGTCATCGAACGGCGGGGCCGAGAGTTCCTTGATCCAGCTGGTGCCCACGGACATCCCCACGCCGACGCCGATGCCGGCGAGCACACGGCCGAGGCACAGGAGCCAGAAGAGGTCGAAGCCAAATCCGAGACCGACGCTGCCGGCGATCGCGGCGAGTGACCCGGCGATGAGCACGGGTTTGCGTCCATGCCGATCCGACAGCGCCGAGGCGACCAACAGTCCCGGAATGAGCCCGCCCACGTACATGCCCAGCAGCAGGTTCGCCTGCCAGATGGCGTAGCCGCCGTCCTCCTCATACATGTGCACGAGCGGAGTGAAGTGGTTGCCGCCCCACGCGAGCAGGAACATCGCCGGGGCCACCATCAGCCACGCCCGCCGTGGCCGTTCCGGCCCACGATCGGGATCCACCTCGCCGAGGTGGGACCGGGCAGGGTTCGGAACCTGCGTTTCGACGTCGGTGACGGGGACCGCCTCGGTGCGGGTATTCCTGTTCCCGGTGGGGACTGCCTCGGCGGCGGTGCCGTTCGTGGGGGTCGAGGGGTAAGCGGTCATGGTCCTCCTCAGCGGGACTGCGGGAAGTGGGAGCCTTCGATGTGGGCGCGGACGAGGCGGGCGAAGCCTTCTGCGTCGCCCGCCTCGGCGCGGTCGGTGAGAGTTTCGTGCTCGGTCAGGAGCGTGTCGAGGGTGTGCGGCGCGTCGATGGCGACCTGGAAGGTCAGGCGGGCCAGGCGCGGGCCCATGGTGGTGAGCATCTCGGTGACGATGGCGTTGTCGCCGCTGCGGATCAGGCGGGCGTGGAAGGCGTAGTCGGCGCTGGCGAAGCCGAGCGGATCGCCCGCGTCAAGGGCCTCCCTCTGCTCGCCGAGCAGGGTGCGCAGATCGGCGGCCAGAGCGGTGAGGTTGCCGCTGTCGGACAGTGTCTCGACGGCGTCGATCTCGAACATCGAGCGCACGGCGAGCAGGTCGCGGCGCTCCTTGCCCGTCACGGTGGTCACGAGCGCGCCCTTCTTGGGGACGAGGCGGACGAGGCGCCAGCGTTCGAGCTGGAGCATCGCCTCCCGGGCGGGGGTGCGACTGGCGTTGTGCGCGGCGGCGAGGTCGGACTCGATCAGGAGGTCGCCGGGTTCGTGTCGGCCTTCGATGATCTCCCGGGCGGTCGCCGCGGCCATCCGAACGGCGATCGGAGCGGAGTCGTCGATGCGCTGCCAGGGCAGTGTCAGCAAATCATTCACGGACCCACGATAACAGATGCATACATTGATGCATGCATCATGTCTGGCTCAGACATACCTGACGGCGGCCCAGCAACCTCGCGCGAGGTTGCTGGGC
>NZ_JBNFOL010000050.1:0-14948 GCF_057364765.1 Brevibacterium sp. LAARM3_SD1
ACGGCGGCTCAGCAACCTGGCGCGAGGTTGCTGAGCCGCCGTCAGGTAGCAATAAGGGGTGTCAGGTGAGGTATTCGCGGCCAGGGCGACCGCCTCGGCGACGTCCGTGCACCCACACGTACACGCCGATGGCGACCACGACGAGTCCGGCGCAGACCAGGAACATGCCGTTTCCACCGGTGAACGGGTAGAGGAAGCCGAGGACGACGGGGCCGATGCCGGACCCCGCGTCGAGGAGCAGGAAGAACGACGCGGTGGCGACGGGGACGCGGTTCATCGGCACGGATTTGACGGTGATGGCCTGCATGCATGGCATCAGGGAGCCGAAGCCGAGACCGATGAGCACTCCGGCCAGGACGATGCCCGTCATCGTCGGCCACAGCGCCAGCAGGACGTTGCCGGCGATATCGGCGATGAAGACGGGGAAGATCACCGCATTGTCTCCGAGCGTGTCCTGCAGCCGGCCGACGAACAGGCGGGCGAACAGCGACGCCACGGCGAAGGCCACGAAGAACAGGGACGCGGCCGAGGCGACGCCGTGTTCGGCCGCATATCCGGCGAGGAACACCAGCGCCGCGGCGTAGGCGGTGCCCGCCAGAAGCATGACCGAGCCGATCCGCAATCCGTCCCGGTCGACGAGGGTGCCGATCTTGAGATGCCATTTCGTCCGCCGCTGGTAGTCGCTGATCTCCTGCACCGGAAGCCGAATGAGGAGACAGCAGATAAGGGCGAGGACGGACATGAACGCCGAGGCGACGAAGAGCATGACGAAGTCGAACTCACGGGGCAGGATGACCCCCAGGTACGGTCCGAGCGCCGTCGACAGGGTCGTCGCCGTGCCGAAGTATCCGGTGCCCTCGCCTCGGCGAGAGGCGGGGATGATGCTCTGGATCGCCGTCATGATCGCCGTGTTCCCGGCACCGAAGGCGATTCCGTGGACGATGCGCAGCGTCAGCAGCAGAGTGAGGTCGCCGGCGAAGATATAGGCCAGTGAGGCGAGCACGGAGACCGCCATGGTGATGATGAGCAGCTTGCGGCGACCGATGAAGTCGAGGTACTTGCCCGTCAGCACGCGAGCGATCACGGCACCGACGACGAACGATGAGGAGGCGAAGCCGGCAGCGGCCTCACCGGCGGAGAACCGTGCCACCGCGTACCCGGCCATCGATGTCATGAGCAGGTAGAAGACCATCGACATCGTCAGGTTGAGCCCGATTCCGACGATGAAGTCCTTCGTCCACAGCTTCGCTCGTGCCACGGGAATTCGGTCTCTCTTTCTGCTGTCGGCGGGGAACAGTGACACATTAGCGGGTTCCCCGCGATTGCGCGGTCCGGTCCACCGCGGATGTGACTCAGCTCGCGATAGGGTGGTCATCATGACTGAGAAGAGAACCCCCTCCGCCGTCGATGCGGTCGCCGAAGACTACGTCGATGACATGCTCGCCCTCTCCCCCTCGCTCGCCCTCTACCTCGGACTCGACGGTGCGCAGGGCTTCGACGACTTCTCACCGGCCGGACTCTCCGCGCTCAATGACGTCACCGTCCGGACGCTGGCTCGCCTCGACGATGTCGCGGACTCTTCCGACCTCGACGATGTCGACCTCGTGACCATCGATGCGATGCGTGATCGCCTCGGCGTCGACCGGGACTACTTCGCCGCCGGGATCAAGCACGCCAGCCTCAATGTCATCGAATCGCCGCTGCAGCAGGTCCGCGACGCCTTCGACCTCATGCCCACGGAGACCGTGTCCGATTGGGAGACGATCTCGACCACCCTGGCTGCCGTGCCCGGCTCGCTGGCCGGATACCAGGAGTCCCTGGCGATGGCGCGTGACAACGGTCGCGTCGCCGCCCGTATCCAGGTCGAGAAGGTCATCGACCAGGCCCGTGCCCTGGCCGAGCCCGGCAGCAACTTCGATCGTCTCGTCGCCGGTGCCGAAGTTCCCGACGCTCTGCGTTCGGATCTCGACACCCACGCCGAGGCGGCCCGCAAGTCCGCCTCGGACCTGGCCGAATTCCTCGGCGAACAGGTGCTGCCCGCCGCCGGCGAAGACGAGGCGTGCGGTCGCGAAGCATACGCGCTGTATTCCCGGGACTTCCTCGGTGCCGAGGTGGACTTCGACGAGACCTACGCCTGGGGCCTCGAAGAACTCGAGCGCATCGATGCCGAGCAACGCGAAGTGGCAGAGAAGATCATGCCCGGCGCCGACCTGTTCGAGGTCATGGACGCTCTCAACAACGACCCGCAGCGGACCCTGCACGGCACCGAGGCGCTGCGGGACTGGATGCAGGGTGTGGCCGATGAGGCGATCCGCGAACTCGGCAGATCCCATTTCGACATTCCCGAACCCGTGCGCACGATCGAATGCATGATCGCGCCTTCGGCCACCGGCGGAATCTACTACACCGGCCCGACCGACGACTTCTCCCGCCCCGGCCGCATGTGGTGGTCGGTGCCCGATGGCGTCACGGACTTCGCCACCTGGCAGGAGAAGACCACCGTCTACCACGAGGGTGTGCCCGGCCACCATCTCCAAGTCGGTCAGGCCACCTACGTCTCCGACACCCTCAACCGCTGGCGCCGCCTCATGTGCTGGGTCTCCGGCCACGGTGAGGGGTGGGCGCTGTATGCGGAGAAGCTCATGGCCGATCTCGGGTTCCTCGACGATCCCGGCGACTACCTCGGCATGCTCGATTCGCAGCGGCTGCGTGCCGCCCGTGTCGTCCTCGACATCGGCTTCCACCTCGGCCTCGAGGCACCTGAGAGCCTCGGCGGCGGGATCTGGAACCGGGAGAAGGCGTGGCAGTTCCTCACCGACAATGTGGCCATGGACCGGTCGTTCCTGGCCTTCGAGCTCGACCGCTACCTCGGCTGGCCCGGGCAGGCACCGAGCTACAAGATCGGTCAGCGGCTGTGGGAGCAGTACCGTGATGAGGCGAAGGCTGCGGCAGGTGCCGATTTCGATCTCAAGGACTTCCACACCCGGGCGCTGGGTCTCGGCTCGGTCGGGCTCGATGCTCTGGGCCGTGCCATGAAGCGCTCACAGTGAGGTGAGAGCCGGATGAAGTCTGCCGAGAGTCCCCAGTCGGAGACCATGCGGGTCACCGAGGCGCTGCGCAATGAGATCATCGAGGGCCACCGCCGACCGGGTTCACGGCTCGTCGAACGCAACCTCGCCACCGAGCTCGGCGTCTCCCGCGTGCCCATCCGCGAGGCGCTGAAGAAACTCGCCTCGGAAGGGCTGGTGACGAACCGTCCCAACACCTGGTCGACGGTCAGGGAGTTCTCCCCCAGCGATATCGCCGACCTCAACGAGGTGCGCACGGTCTTCGACGTCCTCTCCTTCGAACTCGCCGCTCAGCGCCATACCCGGGAAGGACTGGCCCGGTTGGAGGCCACGATGCTCAAGGGACGGGAACTCGCCGAGGCGGGAGATGTCGCCGGCGCCCATCGCTGTGCCGCGGAATTCCACGCCATCGTCATCGAGCTCTCGGGCAATGAGCTCCTCGGTGAGATCGGCGCCCTGCTGGATTCACGGATGCGGTGGCAGCTGAGCCAACATGATGACCTTGCCGTCGTCGCCACCGAGCATGCCGAACTCTTCGACGCCATCGCCCGCCGGGATCAGGCGCTGGCCGGGTCACTGGCCGGCCGCCACCTGGGGACGAGCCAGGAGCAGCACGACAAGCATTCGAAGCGTTTGGCCGAAGCCGGCCCCGAGGAAGCTCAGGCCGACCCGGCCGACGTCGACTGACCGAGCGGCCAGCCGCTGAGCTTCTTCTCACGGGCAGGCGCATACGTGCGCACCTTCGACGTGCTCAGCCCCAGACCGCCGAGAGATTCGGCCACGCGCACGGCGGCAGCGACCCCGTCGACGACGGGCACGGCACAGCGCTCCGTGATCGTCACCCCGAGTTCCGCCATCCCACCGCAGCCGAGAACGATGACCTCGGCACGGTCACGGTCGACCGCCTCGGCGGCCTGATCGGCGATCGCCTCGATCGCGGCCTGCGGATTCTCCTCGAGCTCGAGCACGGCCATTCCCGACGCCCGCACGGACACGCAGTGCGAGTCGAGCCCGGCCAACAGCAGCCGGTCCTCGATGAGCGGGACGGTCCGGTCGAGCGTGGTGACGACGGAATAGCGGCGGCCGAGGAACATCGCCAGGGCCGCCCCCGCCTCGGTGATGTCGACGACGGGCACGTCCAACAGCTCCTGCAGGCCTTCGCGGCCGTGCTCTCCGTACCCGGCCTGGATCACGGCGTCGAATTCGCCGGGATATTTCAGGACGGCGTCCATGACGCCGAGCGCCGCGAGATGGCTTTCGACGTTGCCTTCGCAGGATTCGGCTCCGAATTCGGGGGTCAGCCCGATGATCTCGGTTCCCGCCGAGGCGGCCTGCCGTGCCACGCGGGCGATGCCCTCGGTCATGGACTCGGTCGTATTGACGTTGACGACGAGGATTCTCACGATTCGGCTCCGATCAGTGGTGGGTCGGGACGGCGATCTCCTCACCGTCGACCTCACGGAAGGTGAAGTCGCGGCGGGCGATGACGAAGTAGATGAGCGCGGCGATTGCGGCCCCGGAGAACCAGGAGAACTCGGAGATGCCGGAGAACGCGGGGACGAGTGCGAAGACCAGTGAGATCGCCGAGGCGGGGATGAAGGCTCCGATGGCTCGCCAGTTGACTCCGCGGTGGTAGAAGTACTCACCGTCGCCGGCTTCGGTGTAGAGCTGGGGCACATTGACCTTCGTTCTGCGCACCACCCAGTAGTCGACCATGATCACGCCGAACAGGGGTCCGAGCAGGGCGCCGAGTCCGCCGAGGAAGTAGACGATGACCACCGGTGAGTCATACAGATTCCAGGGCAGGATGACGAAGCCGATGACGGCGGAGATGATGGCGGCGCTGCGGAAGTTCAGGTGGCGAGGGAACAGGTTCGTCAGCGCATAGGTCGGGGCGACGAAGTTCGCCATGAGGTTGACTGCGACGGTGAGCAGGAGCAGCGACAGGGAAGCCAGCACGAGCAGGACCGGACTGCCGATCGACTGGACGATATCGGCCGGTGAGGTGATGACGGTGCCGTCGATCTTGTACTGTGCGCCGGCCAGCGAGATGACGACGAGTCCGAAGACGAGCATGTTCACCGGGATGCCCCAGAAGTTGCCGACGACGATCGAACCGCGTTTCTTCGCGGCCCTCGTGAAGTCGGAGAAGTTGAGGACGAAGGTGCCGTAGATGGACACCCACAGCGCGCCGCCGCCGAAGATGTGCGCCCACATCTCCCAACCGCTGAGCGCGTCGTCGGTCGACCACGCGATGGAGAAGTCGACGCGGACGAGCATCCAGACGGCCAGGGCGAGGAAGGTCACGAGGATGATCGGTCCGGCGATGGCTTCGTAGCGGCGGATCATCTCCATCCCGTAGCTGACGATGATGACTTGGATGACCCACAGCAAGGTGAAGGAGAACCAGCCGAGCCCGGAGAGTCCGAGGAATTCGGCATCGGCCCATGACTGCAGTCCCGGGAACATCGTCAGCAGCATGACGTTGAGGACGCTCGAGGCCAGGTAGGTCTGGATGCCGAACCAGGCGATGGCGACGATGCCCCGCACCGAGGCGGCCAGCTGGGCCCCGTGGATGCCGAAGGAGATCCGGCTCATCACCGGATAGGGCACGCCCGTCTTGTAGCCCATGAAACCGGAGAGGGTGAGCAGAAAGAACAGCAGAGCCGCACCGACGAGGAGGGCCACGAGGATCTGCCAGGCTCCGAGGCCGAGTGCGAAGAGTCCGAGAGCGAAGCCGTAGTTGCCCAGAGAGTGCACGTCGTTGGCCCACAGGGTGAAGACGCTGTAGGCCGTCCAGCTGCGCCCCTCCTTGCGGGACGGGGCGAGATCGGCGTTGTAGAAGCGCGGACTGATGCGATGGGCCGCCAACTGTTCGGGGCTGGGCCCCAGCCGTGTGGGCGCGGGCGCCTCCCCAGTCTCGGATTTCCACATGCAGTCCACTCCTAGTATCCGGTCACAGCCAAACTGGGATACCAAACAAGTAAACACAGCTCTCCGGCGCCGATAGTCTGACCGGTTCAGAGTAACCCAGCTCACATGTGCCGTGCAATGAGCAGTGTGGGGTGATTTGGCTATCGCCTGTTACTACACGTGTCTCCGAAAACGGGCGAGATGCCGGGTCAGCTGCCATGCATCCGACACGACATCTCGACAAATGGAATACCATTCATATGCCAGCAACTCGTCTCGGCTGGTCACGGGAGGTGCCGTTTCCGGCGCCCGGAGCGGACAATGGTCGTCACGACGATCTGCCGTTTCTGGCCTCAGTCTTCGTGTTCGACGTCCTTGGCTGTCGGGTCCCAGGCGACGATGCCGACGGCGATCGCGCCGGCCAGCGGTGCGCAGGCGACGATCCAGAACACTCCTGTGCCCAAAGAAGCCGCGAGGATCGGGAACATGATGAGCGAGACGATCGAGAAGGCGCGCAGGACGGACTGGTTGAAGCCGATTCCGATTCCGCGCAGCCGTGTCGGGTAGGACAGGGTCGCATAGTTCATGAGGTTCGCTCCCGGTCCCCCGGCCTGGGCGAAGACGAAGGCTGCGAGCATGGCCACGGCGACGAGGACGAGGGCTCCGTTCGGGATGCCCACAAGGGCCAGTATTCCCAGTGCCACTGCCTGGATGACGAATCCGATGAGGGTGATCTTCCGGGTTCCGAAGCGGTTGACGATGCTCATGCCCAGCAGTCCGCCGAGCGTTCCGAAGCCCAGGTTGATGACCAGTGAGGCGATGATCGTGATCAACGGAGTCTGGTGGAAGAGCGTGGTGATGATGAGCGGGGTGCCATAGGCGACGGCGTTGTAGCCGAAGGTCGAGAACACGGAGACGCAGAGCGCGACGATCGTGCGCACCCGGTAGCGCGGGGAGAAGAGCTCGGCGAAGCCGCTCCAACGGCCGCCCTTCTCCGGGGCAGCCGAGGCAACCGGGGTCTCGCGCCCCTCGGCGGGGGCGAGTTCGACGTTGAGGTTGTGGTGGCTGCGCATGACCTCGACGGCGCCGCGCAGATCGCCCTGGTTGGCCAGCCATTCGGGCGATTCGGCGAGGTAGCGGCGGCGGACGAGGAGGACGATGAGCGCCGGGACGGCGCCGAAGCCGACGACGATGCGCCACAGGCTCGCGTGCTGCTCATAGGGCAGCGTGATGAAGATGATGAGCACGATGACGTAGCCCATACCGGTGGCGAAGTACCAGGCCGGAGACCACGCGTTGACTCGCTGCGAACGGTTTCCCTTGCCCTTGAGCTTGGAGAATTCGGCGAGGAACGCCATCGCCACCGGCAGGTCGAGGCCGACGCCGATGCCCATGACGAAGCGGAAGGCGATGAGGACCCATTCGTTCGGCGACACGGCACAGCCGATGGCGGCGACGACGAAGAAGACCATATCGGCCATGAACAGTTTGTACCGTCCGAACCGATCGACGAGGTAGCCGCCGAAGAGTGCGCCGATGACGGCTCCGACCATGATCGAAGCGTTGACGAGTCCGGTCATGAAGCCGTTCAGGCCGAACTGCTCCTGGATGGCGGTGATGCCGAAGGCCAGGGAGGAGAAGTCGTAGGCATCCATGAAGATCCCGCCGAGGGCGAGGATGATCACGGCCGTCGTCTTCGTCCCCTGGGAGCCGAATTCAGCAAGGACCGAGTGGATATCGGCTGCCGAGGAGATGATGCGCGGAGCCTGCATTGTCGCCTGCCCGTTCGGGGCGGATGCGGATGGTGTCTGTGCCGCGTTCGCGGCGGGATCTGTCGAAGTCACAGTCACTGAGTATGGTCCCGCGGCGGCACTGTCCTGTCACTTGGTGTCACAGTTCGTCACGCGCACACGTTCGAGCTCAGTGCTGTTGAGCGCACCGCTCAGTCGAGGCTGTGTCCGCGTCTTTCCGGAATGAGGAACATGGCGAGGAACTGGATGAGGTAGATGATCGGGAGCAGGGCCAGAGCGAAGCCGAAGCCGAGATGTCCGGCAAGCAGAGCGATGACGACCGGGGCCAGTCCCCCGACGGCTCGGCCGATGTTGAAGATGACGTTCTGTGCTGTCGCCCTGATCGCCGTGGGGTAGAGCTCGGCCAGCAGCGCCCCATGTCCGCCGAGCATCCCGTTGGCGAAGGCACCCATGAAGAATCCACCGGCCAGCAGAGCGGTTGGATCAGTGAACTGGCTGTACGCGAGGATTGTGACGATGGCTCCTGCCTGGAAGGTCCAGAAGGCCGGACGGCGACCGAGTCGGTCGGCGACCTGACCGAAGATGAGGATCCCCGCGAGCATTCCCACGACCGTCACTGCAGTCCACAGCGACCCCTTGGTGACTCCCAGGTCCATCTGCTCGGACAGGTAGTTCGGCAGCCAGGTGATGATGCCGAAGTAGCCGAAGTTCTGCACGCTGGTGAGGATCGTCAGAGCCAGGGTGATCTTCACCGTCTCCCCGTCTTTGACCAGAGCGGCGATCTTCGCACCGAAGGAAATCGGCGTACTGCCCGCGCCGTCGGCCTTCTCCCCTCGTTCCTGTGCGCGGACGAAGGTCTCCGGCTCCTCGACTCCGCGTCGGATGACGAAAGCGAAGACGGCGGGAACGAGGCCGATGACGAACAACGCCCGCCAACCCCACAGGGCGATGACTGGTGCCGAGACGACAGCGGCGGCGAAGACTCCGAGCTGAAATCCAACCCCTACCCATGACGTGGCCCGCGCTCGCTGATCAGCACGCACCGCCTCGGCGGCCAGGGCCATGCCGATCCCGAACTCACCGCCGATTCCGATTCCGGCGATGAACCGGTAGGCCGCGAGATCCCAATACCCCTGCGCCAGTGCCGACAGACCGGTGAACACCGCGAAGATGAGGACCGTCCAAGTGAGCACACGGACTCGGCCGTGCCGATCGGCGAGGGCACCGAACACGATGCCGCCGACCACGGCACCGAGCAGAGTGATCGTCGACAGGGATCCGGCTTCGACGTCGCTGAGCCCGAATGAGGCGATGATGCCCGACAGGGCGAAGCTGAGGATGAGGAGGTCGAAACCGTCGAGCCCATAGCCGACAGCCGCGGCGACGAGCGCTCTGCGCCGGTATCCGCGATCGTCCGAATGATCAGTGGTGGTCAGCGGAGTCGATGCACTCATTCGCGGTCTCAGTTCGGTTCGCGGATCGGAAAACGGCCGCAGACCATTATGCCTCACGGCCGTTCTCCGATTCGTCGGGCCCGTCCGATCAGACGCGGGCACCCTCGCCGAGGCGGTACCGGGCACCAGTGTGGTCCTCGGCCAGGCGGGGGCCCGCCCCGGTGAGCTGCTCGCGGACCGTGGCACCGGCGGTCGGTGCGGGCAGGAGTCCGCGGCGGCGCAGTTCGGGTGAGACATACTTCGCGAAGCGTTCGGCATCGGCCGGGCGCACGGCCGCGGCGATGTTGAATCCGTCGATATCGGCTTCGGTCATCCAGCGTTCGAATTCGTCGACGATGGTCTCCGGTGATCCGGTGATGACCGGTCCGCGTCCGCCGAGGGCGACGAACTCCGCGAGGTCCCGAATCGTCCACGGCTTGTCCCCGGCCATGGTGGTGAAGGAGGCGAGTGCGGACTGGTTGGCGTCGGTCGACACGTATTCGAGGGTGTCCTCGGGGTCAGCTCCCGAGAGGTCGACCCCGGTCCATCCGCCGAACAGGGACAGCGCGGATTCGGTGTCGACGTAGCGACGATAGTCGGCAAGTCGCGCCTCGGCGGCGTCGTCCGTGTCGTCGACGATGACGGTGGCCAGCGCGAAGATCTTCACCGCGTCGCGGGCGCGTCCGCGCTCTTCGAGTCCGTCGCGGACCTTGTCGACCCAGCTGCGCAGGATCTCCGGTGTCGGCCCGGAGAAGAAGATCGCCTCGGCGTGGTCGAGGGCGAATTCCTGTCCGCGCTTGGATGCGCCGGCCTGGAAGAGCAGTGGGGTGCCCTGCGGTCCGGGGACGGCGAGCGCCTGACCGGGAACGGTGAAGAACTTGCCATCGTGGTCGATGTCGCGCACCTCATTCGGGTCGACGAAGACGTTGGCGTCGGCATCGGCCTTGAGCGCGTCCGGGGTGATCGAGCCCTCGAACAGCTTGTACATGACCTCCATGAACTCGTCGGCCCGGTCGTAGCGCTCATCGTGCGGGATCTGGCCCTTGAGCCCGAGGTTGCGGGCGGCGGAGTCGACATAGCTGGTGACGATGTTCCAGGCGACTCGACCGTTGGTGAAGTGGTCGAGGGTGGTCAGGGTGCGGGCGAGCAGGTAGGGCTTCTCGTAGGTCACCGAGGCGGTCACGCCGAATCCCAGCGTCTTCGTGGCCGCGGCCATGGCCGGGACTGCGACGAGGGGGTCGAGCAGCGGGAACTGCACTCCCCCGCGGTTCGTGACGTCGGCGTTGCCGCCGTACACGTCGTAGACGCCGAGGATGTCGGCGAGGAAGAGCGAGGAGAATCCTCCGTCTTCGAGGGTCTTGGCCAGGTCGGTCCAGAAGGACAGCTGAGTGAACTCGTCGACCCGTGATTCCGGGTGGCGCCACAGTCCGGGCGACTGATGGACCGGGGTCATCATGTCGAAGGCGTTGAGCAGGATCGGTTTCGTCATGGTTGTCTCCTAATCGTGGTGGTGCAATGAGCGTGGGGCCGACGAAGCGGCGGGTGCGTTCAGTCCGCGGAGCGTGCGAGCTCTCGGGCAGGGTCCTTTGCGCCGATGGCGGCGATGAGCGAGAGGACGCACAGCAGGGTGAGGTAACCGCAGATAAGCCAGGGCGAGTGCCCTCCGGCGACGTAGAGCAGGGCTGCAACCATCGGCATGATTCCGCCGCCGATGACGGTGCCCAGCTGGTAGCCCATATTCACGCCCGAGTAGCGGACCTCGATGGGGAACTGTTCGGCGAACCACGCGGCCTGCGGGCCGTAGATCGCATCGTGGGCGAGGTTCATTCCGAGGATGACGATGATGGGCAGGAATGCCAAGGGGCCCGAGTCGAGGAAGGCGAAGAAGATCCAGCCGAAGACGGCGACGCCGATGATGCCGCCGATGCTCACGCGTTTGCGACCGACCTTGTCCGAGACCCACCCCCAGAGAGGCCCGGTGAACAGTCCGATCGCCGAGGCGATCATGACGGCCGTGACACCCGAGGTCGAGTCGCCGCGGTTCTCCGACAGGTAACTGAGCATGTAGACGGTGATGAGGTAGAAGACGCTGTTCTGCGCCAGGCGGAGTCCGATGGTGGCGAGGAGGACCCGTGGGTGTTTGGTCAGCACGTCGCGCAGCGGCGCCTTGGCGACATCGCCGGAGGCTTTGAGCTCCTGGAATTCCGGAGCATCGGAGACGCCGAGGCGGATCCAGAGTCCCAGCGCGACGAGCAGAGCGGAGGCGAGGAAGGGGATGCGCCAGCCGAAGGCTTCGAACTGTTCGTCGGTGAGCAGGCTCTGGACGGCGAAGAAGGCGCCGGTGGCCAAGAGCATTCCCGCAGCCGAGCCGATCTGGGTGAAGGAGCCGAACAGTCCGCGCTTGCTCGCCGGTGCGTGTTCGACCGAGAGCAGTGCCGAGCCGCCCCATTCCGCTCCGGCCGAGAGTCCCTGCACGATGCGCAGGACGACGAGGGCAGCAGCTGCCCACCAGCCGATCGCACTGAAATTCGGGACGAGTCCGATGAGCGTCGACGCGATTCCCATGGACAGCAGGGAGACGACGAGAAGAGCCTTTCTGCCCACCCGGTCGCCGAGATGGCCGGCGATGATGCCGCCCAGTGGTCGGGCGAAGAAGCCGACGGCGAGGCTGGCGAAGGCGGCGAGACTGCTGCCCAGCTCACTGTGGCTGGGGAAGAACTGGACATTGAAGATCAGGGCCGCGGCGGTGCCGTAGAGGTAGAAGTCGTACCACTCGATCGTCGTTCCGGCGAAGGCCGAAGCCAGCACCCGCTTCTTCCCCGACAAGAGCCGCTGCGGTGGGTCCTGGGTTCTCGGTGCGGTGACCGACGTCTGCGTCATGTGATGCTCCTCTGCGGCGGGGTTCGGTCGGCTCGCTGCCAGGCGAGTCCGTGTTTCGCTGAGCAATCTATGCCCGGACCTCGCAGGCACCTGCACTTTTGCGTCACGTCCCGACGCTCAGCTTCATATGTGGTCATAAGTCGTCTTCGTATGACCTTGGCCACGATGGAAACGGTTCCGATTTGCAATGATCGACTTCATAGGCACTCGCAGACGACCTCGTCGACCTTGTCTGCTCAACAGATCAGCAGGCGCCCGAGACTCCGACGACCACACGAAGACAGAGGTGAAGGAATGACGCTCTTGGCAGACCCCACCACACAATCACCGGCACCGGTGACCCCCGCAACACCTGAGACCCTCCGCGAGACCTTCTCCCACTTCCCTCAGGGCGTTGCCTTCATCGGGGCCGAGGTCGATGCGGCACCCCTCGGCCTCGTCGCCTCCACGCTCACCGTCGGCGTCTCCCTCGACCCGCCGTTGGTCAGCGTCGCGGTCCAGAACTCGTCGACCACCTGGCCCACCCTGCGCCGGGCACCTGAGCTCGGGATCTCCCTCCTCGGCTCCGACCAGGAGCACCTGGCCCGGCAGCTGGCGTCGAAGGACCGCAGTCGACGCTTCACCGGCGTCAGCCCCGAGGTCACGGCCGGAGGCGGGCTGACGATTCCCGGCAGCTCCGCATTCCTCTGGACCCGGCTCTACGAGGAGGTCGCAGCCGGCGATCATACCGTGGCCCTGCTCGAGATCCTCGGCACCCGCAACGACGACGGACCCGAGGCGCTGGTCTTCCACCGCAGCGAGTTCAAGGGTCTGCGCGTCTCCTGAGCCTGGCTGATCACGGCGCCCCACCCTTGACTCCGATTCGAACTCATGTTCGAATGAAGTCATGCGGTGGAACCAAACGAGTGACGACACCGGCTCGGGCTCCCCGGTCCTCTTCGGAACGAAGGGACTGATCCGGTCGGTGCAGACGCCGGAATTCTCAGGAATCACCTTCCACGAGGTACTGGCGAAGTCCGCTCTCAACAGCGTCCCGCGGTCCAGTTCGATGCCGTTTTCCTGGACGGTCAACCCCTACCGCGGCTGCTCGCACGCCTGCGTGTACTGCTTCGCAAGGAACACCCACCGCTACCTCGATCTCGATTCCGGGACCGACTTCGATCGCCAGGTCGTCGTCAAGGTCAATGTCGCCGAAGTCCTCGCCGCCGAACTGATACGCCCGAAGTGGGCGCGTGACCATGTCGCCCTGGGCACGAACACCGACCCCTATCAGCGGGCCGAAGGCCGCTACTGCCTGATGCCGGGAATCATCACTGCCCTGGCCGAGCAGTCGACACCGATGTCGATTCTGACCAAGGGCACGCTGCTGCGCCGCGATCTGCCGCTGCTGGCCCGCGTCGCCGAAGACGCTCCGGTGGAAATCAGCATGTCGATCGCCGTCCACGACGACGCCCTGCAGCAGAGCATCGAGCCCGGCACGCCGACGACGAAGGCCCGACTGGCCACCGTACGCGCGGCCGCCGAGCTCGGGTTCGACGTCACCGTCTTCATGATGCCGATCATGCCGAAGCTCACCGACTCCCGCGACCACCTCGAATCCGCACTCCGAGCGATCAAGGACGCGGGTGCCGCACGAGTCGTCTACGGAGCGCTGCACCTGCGCCCCGGCGCCCGCGAGTGGTTCTTCGAGTGGCTCGAACGCGAACACCCCGAGCTCCTCCCCCGCTACCGCACGATGTATGCCCGGTCCTCCTACGCGTCGAAGGAGTATCGACGGTGGCTCGGTGAGCGCATCAACCCGCTCATCGACCGCTTCGGATTGCGAGGCCGCAGCGATGACGACTATCCGGCGACTTCCCGGATGCGCGGACGCAGGGAATCGAACCGAACCCCGCGGCAGCCAAGCCTGCAGACGGCACCGGCCCAGCAGTTCGCCGCCCCGGCGCAGCAGGCGCTGTTCTGAATCGGACCGGAATATCCGCGCGTCGGGCGCGGTTGGCATTGATATGAAGATTGAGATCTGGTCGGACATCGCCTGCCCCTGGTGCTATATCGGAAAACGTCGCTTCGAGGATGCCCTCGGTACGTTTGCCCACAAGGACGATGTCGACGTCCAGTGGCGCAGCTTCCAGCTGGACCCGAGCCTGCCCGATCACTTTGACGGCACCGAGACCGAATACCTCAGCCAGATGAAGGGCATGCCCGCCGCTCAGGTGCGGCAGATGTTCGACCATGTCACGCAGCAGGCCGCCGCAGTCGGTCTGAACTACGACTTCGATTCGATCGTCGTGGCCAACAGCTTCACCGCCCATCGCTTCCTCCACTTCGCCAAGACTCACGGGCTCATGTCACAGGCCAAGGAAGCGCTGCTGTCGGGGCACTTCGAGAAGGGGCGCGACATCGGTGACATCGATTATCTCGCCGAGGTGGGGCGTGAGATCGGCCTCGATTCCGACGAAGTCCGTCGCGTCCTCGCAACCGATGAGTACTCCGAGGAGGTGCGGTCCGATATCAGCGAGGCACGCTCGCTCGGAGCGGGCGGCGTCCCGTTCTTCGTCATCGACCGCAAGTACGGCATCTCCGGGGCACAGCCGGCCGACGTCTTCACCCAGGCCCTCGAGACGGCATGGGATGAGGGCCAGAAGCTCACGGTGCTCGCCGGCCTTCCGCAGTCAACCGACAAAGACAAGGCAGATGAACTCACCGAGGGCGCAGTCTGCGGCCCGGACGGCTGCCACTAAAAGCCCCCCTCCCTTAATTGCTACCTGACGGCGGCCCAGCAACCTCGTGTGGAAACTCGCGACCTTGCTGACAACCTCACTCAATACGTTGCTGACAACCTCGCTCACTAGGTTGTGAACGACCTGACTCACTAGGTTGCTTACACCAAATGAGTGGGGTTG
>NZ_JBNFOL010000051.1:0-13708 GCF_057364765.1 Brevibacterium sp. LAARM3_SD1
CCCCCGACCAATCCCTCCGCCTACAATCATGTCTCCCTCCTACTTGCTACCTACGGCGCCAGCACTCGCGCGAGTTGCTGCGCCGTCACGTAGTAATTACCTCACTAGGCAGGGCGTCTTGGCGTCGAAGGTCCAGCCGGGGACCAGGTACTGCATGGCAACCGAATCGTCGCGCGAACCCAAGCCGTGTTCGACGTAGAGTTCGTGCGCTTCGGCCAATCGGTCCTCGTCGATGGTCACGCCGAGTCCCGGCGCCTTAGGCACCTGAATCTCGCCGTCGACGATCTTCAGCGGATTCGTCGTCAGCTCCTGGCCGTCCTGCCAGATCCAGTGCGTGTCGAGCGCCGTGATCTCGCCGGGTGCTGCCGCTCCGACATGTGTGAACATCGCCAGTGACACGTCGAAGTGATTGTTCGAGTGCGAGCCCCACGTCAGCCCGAAATCGTGGCACAGCTGCGAGACCCGGTGGGAGCCGGACATCGTCCAGAAGTGCGGGTCAGCAAGCGGAATGTCCACGGCGTTGGTCCGGATCGCGTGCGCCATCTCCCGCCAATCGGTGGCGATCATGTTCGTCGCCGTCCGCAGGCCCGTGGCTCGGCGGAATTCCGCCATGGTCTCCCGACCGGAGAACCGACCCTCGGGACCGACAGGGTCCTCCGCATAGGCGACGACGCCGTTCATCGCCTTGCCGTATTCGATGGCATCGTCGAGCAGCCAACCGCCGTTCGGGTCGAGGGTGATCCGTGCGTCGGGAAACTCACGAGCCAGCGCCGTGACGGTCTCGACCTCGGCCTCGCCGGCGAGCACTCCGCCCTTGAGTTTGAAGTCCTTGAATCCGTATTTCGCCGAGGCGGCCCTCGCCAATTCAACGACTGCTGACGGGGTCAGCGCCTCCTCCCGGCGCAGACGATCCCACCCGTCCGCGTCAGGTTCGCGCAGGTAGTCGAGATCGGTGGCATCGGGATTGCCGACATAGAAGAGGTAGCCGAGCATCGGCACAGCGTCACGCTGTTGCCCGGCGGCCAACAGGTCCGCCACCGGCAGGCCGAGGAACTGACCGTGCAGGTCGAGCAGCGCCGATTCGATAGCGGCCGTGGCATGGACGCCCACCCGCAGGTCGAAGGTCTGATTGCCCCGCCCACCGGCGTCGACGGCAGCGAATCGCTGGTGCAGCTCGGAGACGATCCGATTGACCTGAGCCACCCGGCGCCCGGCGAGTTCACGCCCGGCCTCTTCGATGGCGGCCTTGATGTTCTCGCCGCCGGGCACTTCACCGAGCCCCGTCCGACCATCGCTGTCGGTGATGAGGACGATATTGCGGGTGAAGTAGGGCCCATGTGCACCGGAGAGGTTGAGCAGCATCGAGTCGCGGCCTGCGACCGGCACGACCCGCACCGATGCGATGGTCGGGGTGGCGAACTGCGTCTGTATCGTCATCGACGTTCCCCTCATGATCCGGCCGCACCCGTCCCGCTGAGGACGGCTCCAGCCTGGTCCGGAGTCGTCACCACACCGTCGACCATCTGCACGACCGACCACGGATTGTCGTCGGCGATCGGTTCGGGCAGCAGTCCAACCGGCACCGACTGGTAGGCGACGGGGCGGAGGAATCGATCGATGGCAAGCGACCCCACCGACGTCGTGCCCGGTGCAGAGGTGGCCGGGAACGGTCCACCATGAACCATAGCGTGTCCGACCTCCACCCCGGTGGGCCATCCGTTGAACAGGATCCGACCGCTCAGGTCCTCGAGGACGGGCAGCAGCCGTCCGGCCGCCTCGGTGTCGGCGTCGGTGGCATGGATCGTCGTCGTCAGCTGGCCTTCGATCCCGGTGAGGGTGTCGAGCAGATCATCGATTCCGTCATAGCGGACCAGCACCGAGGCGGCTCCGAAGATCTCCTCACTGAGCACCTCGTTCTCCCGCACGGCCGCCGAGGTGGCGGTGAAGACGACCGGGGCGGGGGCGTTCTGGCCCTCCCCCACGGTTCCCGTACCCACCGTGGACACGTCGTCCTGTGAACTGAGCGCGGTCACGCCGCGGTCGAACGCCTCGGCGATCGAAGGAGTGAGCATGGTCTGCCCGGTCTGCTGGGCGATCAGCTGCCCGACCGCCTCGGCGAAGGCATCTCCGTCGGCACCGGTCGGGACCAGCACGAGCCCGGGTGCAGTGCACAGCTGTCCGCTCGAACCGGTCAGCGAGGTGATGAACTGTTCGGCCACGACGCGTGCCCCGTCACCTGCCAGCGCACCGTCGAGCAGGATGACCGGGTTGACCGAGCTCATCTCCGCATAGACGGGAATGGGGACCTTCCGGGCCTGCGCGGTCGACTGCAGGGCCAGTCCACCGGACCGGGATCCGGTGAAGCCGACGGCGGCGACCCGGGAATCGGCGACGAGCCGCTGGCCGACCGAGGATCCCGGTCCGAAGACGAGGGAGAACACTCCGGGGTGCAGACCGTTGGCGGTGACCGCCTCGGCGATGGCCCGGCCGACGATCTCCCCGGTTCCGGGATGGGCGTTGTGGGCTTTGACGACGACGGGGCAGCCGGCGGCGAGCGCGGAGGCGGTGTCACCGCCGGCGACGGAGAAGGCGAGCGGGAAGTTGCTGGCGCCGAAGACGACGACAGGGCCGACGGGGACCTTGCGCTGCCGGATGTCCAGCCGCGGTGCCGGGGTACGGTCCGGCTGGGCGGGGTCGATGCGGGAGGCGTGGAAGTTCCCGGTCCGGACCACCTCGGCGAAGAGTCGCAGCTGTCCGACGGTACGGCCGACTTCACCGGTCAGCCGTGCCGAGGGCAGCCCGGTCTCGGACATGGCACGGTCGACGATCGCTTCGCGCACGGCTTCGATGTTGTCCGCGATCGTCTCGAGGAAAGCGGCGCGCTGGGTCGGCGTGGTCGCCCGGTAGCTGGCGAATGCCTGCGCAGCGGCATCGACGGCGGCGTCGACCTGTGCTTCGTCGAGGAACGTGTAGTCGGGGGTCAGGGTCTGCCCGGTGCTCGGGTCGACGGCGTTGGTGGTGGCGCCGTTGCCGGTGACCGGGTCCCCGGCGATGAGGGGGAGTCCAGTGAGCGCGGTCATGAGTGTCAGGCTCCGATCTTGATCTCGGTGTTGGGGCGGATCTTCGCTGCGTCGATGAGGCCGGCGAGGTCGGCGACGTCCTGGTCGCTGAGGCTGTGCAGCGGTGGGCGCACGGGTCCGGCGTCGCGGCCGATGGCTTTGAGCCCGCCCTTGACGATGGAGACTCCGTAGCCCTTGCCGCGGTCGCGGATGTCGAGGTAGGGCAGGACGAAGCGGTTGAGCTTCTTGGTCACGGCCTCGCGGTTCTGGGCGCGGACGTCGGCGTAGAAGTCGAGGGCGAATTCGGGGACGAAGTTGAACATCGCCGAGGAGTAGGTGCTCATGCCCAGCTGCAGCAGCGGCAGGGCGAAGGTCTCGGCGGTGGGCAGTCCGCCGAGGTAGAAGAGGCGGTCGCCGTTCTTCGCGTAGACCTTCGTGAGGTGTTCGATGTCGCCGATGGCGTCCTTGAACCCGATGAAGTTCGCGTGGTTGTCGGCGAGCCGGGCGACGGTGTCGGCGGAGTAGATGGCGTTGGCGCGGTTGTAGACGATGACGCCGATGCTGGTGGCTTCGCAGATCGCGGCGACGTGTTCGTAGAGACCGTCCTGGTCGCATTCGGTGAGGTAGGGCGGGAGGACGAGGACGCCTTCAGCTCCTGCGGCTTCGGCATCGCGGACGTTGCGGACGGCCTGGACGGTGGGACCGCTCGCGGAGGCCAGGACCGGAACCTCGGGACGCGAGGAGGCGACGGCGAGTTCGACGACGCGGGCTGCCTCGTCGGGGCTGAGGCTGAATCCCTCACCGGTGCCGCCCGCGGCGAAGAGACCGGCGACGTCGTAGCTGGACTGCCATTCGATGTGGCTGCGGTAGCCGGCCTCGTCGAGGCTGAGGTCTGAATTGAACGCCGTCGCAGGGAATGACAGCAGTCCGTTCTTGAGGTGAGCTGCCAGGTCCTGTGGGGAGAATTGAGCCATTGTGGTTCCTTTGCTGACTACTTCGATGGAGTGATTCGGAAGCGACTCTAGGTCGCCCGATGATGCCTGTCTAAGGCCCATACGATATCGACTCATGCACTAAAGGTATTGGTCAGATGTGGCAAAGACCGATGTTATTGACTCGGCACTTGACTCACCTGACGTCGGCCGATGACTGGGTGAGTGCACATCCGAATCGGCACGAATGAGGAGCTTCAATGGCGTACACCCCTGACGCGATCAAGACGATCACCCTGTCATCGATTCGATTGCCGTTGGCGGTGCCGATCTCCGATGCCAAGGTCTTCACGGGTCGACAGAAGCCGATGACCGAAGTGGCGATGCTCTTCGCCGAGATCACCACCACCGAGGGACATTCGGGGATCGGGTTCAGCTATTCGAAGCGCGGAGGCGGTCCCGCTCAGTACGCTCATGCGAAGGAGATCGCCGAGGCGGCCCTGGGCGAGGATCCCAATGACATCGCCAAGCTCTACACGAAACTGCTGTGGGCCGGCGCTTCGGTGGGACGGTCGGGCCTGGCCACTCAGGCACTCGCCGCGATCGACGTTGCACTCTACGATCTCAAGGCGAAGCGGGCAGAGCTGCCGCTCGCGAAGTTCCTCGGCAGCCATCGCGATTCCGTGCGCACCTACAACACCTCCGGCGGGTTCCTCAACGCCTCGATCGACGAGGTGAAGGAGCGTGCATCGAAGTCGTTGGAAGATGGCATCGGCGGAATCAAGATCAAGGTCGGCCTGCCCGACAGCGCCGAAGATCTCCGCCGAGTCAGCGCAGTGCGCGAGCACATCGGCGATGCTCCCCTCATGGTCGACGCAAACCAGCAGTGGGATCGAGCGACGGCTCTGCGCATGGGCCGAACCCTCGACGAGCTCGGACTGGTGTGGATCGAAGAGCCGCTGGATGCCTATGACGTCGAGGGCCATGCCCGCCTGACGAGAACCCTCGACACTCCCATCGCCACTGGTGAGATGCTCAGCTCGGTGGCTGAGCATCGGGCACTCATCGACGCTCGGGCCTGCGACATCGTCCAGCCCGATGCCCCACGAGTCGGAGGAATCACCCAGTTCATGCGCCTGCTCACCCTCGCCGATGAAGCGGGCCTCGATATCGCTCCGCACTTCGCTATGGAGATCCACCTCCACCTCGCGGCCTGCTACCCGCGCGAGACCTGGGTCGAGCACTTCGACTGGCTCGATCCGCTGTTCAACGAACGTCTCGAGACCAAGGACGGTCGGATGATCGTCCCCGACCGCCCGGGACTCGGCATCACCCTGAGCGATCAGGCTCGGGCCTGGACCGTCGACACCGTGACAATCGGCTGAAGGATTCCGACCACCATGTCTGCTGCCAAGCGCACCCACATCGTCGACATCAATCTCACTCCCGTCGCCTTCGCTGATCCCCCACTGCTCAACGCCGTGGGAGTCCACGAACCCTTCGCCATCCGCACGATCATCGAGATCGTCACCGATTCGGGCATGTACGGCCTGGGCGAAACCTACGGCGATGAAGCCCATCAGAACCGTCTCCAACTCGCCGCCGACGCTCTCAACGGCACCGACGTCTTCGACACCAATCGAGCTCGGGCCGCCGTCGACGAGGCGATGGCCGACGATTCCACCGCCGGCGGCCACGGTATGAGCGGAATGATCACCGATTCATCGACCCTCGACCGGGTCTTCTCCCCGTTCGAAGTCGCGCTGCTCGACCTGCAGGGAAAGATCCTCGGGGTTCCGGTCTCGGACCTCCTCGGCGGCCGGGTCCGCGATCGAGTCGATTTCAGCGGCTACCTGTTCTACAAGTGGGCCGGTCACCCCGGAGACCCCGATGACAGGTGGGGCGAGGCACTCGACCGGCGGGCATCGTGTGCCAGGCCGAGAAGATGATCGCCGAGTACGGGTTCACAGCGCTCAAGCTCAAGGGTGGCGTCTTCCACCCGGACGAGGAGGCAGCAGCGATCGAAGCTCTCGCGGAACGTTTCCCAGATGTTCCCCTGCGTATCGACCCGAATGCGGCGTGGACGGTCGAGACCTCGCTTCGCATCGCCGAACGCCTCGACTCCACTCTCGAATACCTCGAGGATCCGACGCCGGGCGTCGAAGGCATGGCGGAAGTCCGCTCCAAGGCATCGATGCCGCTGGCGACGAACATGTGCGTGGTCGCATTCGCTCAGCTGCCGGACGCCGTGGCCGCAGGCAGCATCGACGTCATCCTCTCCGACCACCATTTCTGGGGCGGTCTGCGCCGGTCCACGATGCTGGCCGGCATCGCCGAGACTTTCGGAATGTCACTGTCGATGCATTCGAATTCCCACTTGGGCATCAGTCTCGCAGCCATGCTGCACTTGGCCGGAGCGACGAAGAACATCGATTACGCCTGCGATACGCACTGGCCGTGGAAGAACCCAGAGGACGACGTCATCGTCGGCGACCCGTTCAGCTTCGTGGGCGGCAGCGTCGAGGTGCCCACGCGGCCCGGACTCGGAGTCGAATTGGATCGCGATCGACTTGCTCAGCTGCACCAGCGATACCTCGACTGCGGCATCAGAAATCGCGACGACACGGGATACATGCAGAAGTTCAACCCCGACTACAGTGCCGTGGCTCCACGCTGGTAACAGCCGAGGCCGCCGAAAGGACACATCTCACAATGAGTGCGAATAGCAACGACGCTGCCAGCACAGTCAGCTCAGACAGTTCACCCACAACCGGACCGAAGCGGCGCGGAATCCTCGGGAGCCTCCGCGAATTCGGACCCGGGATCATCGCCGTCCTCGCCATGATGGGCGCGGGCGACCTGGTGACTGCCTCGGTGTCGGGGTCGAACTACGGATACAACCTCATGTGGCTGCTTGCGGCCTCTCTGCTCATCCGCTTCGTCATCGTCAACATCATGGGCCGCTACCAGGTCCTCAACCTCAAGAACCAGTCCATCATCGAAGGCTACCGTGATGTCGCCCGGTGGTATCCATGGGCGATCGGGATCGCCGCCGTCATCAGCGGACACCTGCTCAACGGCTACATGGTCCGCGGAGCCGGCGAGGCTCTGGCCAGCATCTTCACAGTCGGGGACCCATTCCTGTGGTCGTGCATCCTCGTGGTCGGCAGCATCTTCGTCATCGGAAAAAACGTCTACAAGACGATCGAAAGCATCATGAAGCTGCTCCTGGCGATGATGACCGTCGTCTTCCTCGGGCTCGCGATCTACAGCGTGCCCGACGTCGGTGAGATCGTCCGCGGCACCATCGGCTTCGGCATCCCGGACAATACCGGGGCGATCGGCGTCTTCGCCGTGGCACTCTCCCTCATCGGCGCGGTCGCCGGTTCGATGGCGAACTTCCTCTACCCCTACTATGTTCGCGACAAGGGATGGCGTGGGGTCGGCTTCAAGAAGCTGCAGCGCAACGACATTCTGTTCGGAATCTCCTCGGCGATCGTCATCAGCCTCTCAATCTGGGTCGTCGGTGCCGAGATCCTTCGCCCGAACGGCATCCAGGTGACCAACCTCGACGACATCTCGCAGGCGCTGACGATCCACCTCGGCGCCGTCGGCGGAATCATCTTCTACCTCGGCGCATTCGGGATCCTCTACAGCAGCGTCGTCGGCTTCGCCAACGGATTCCCGAAGATCATCGTCGACTGCTTGCACATCATCGTGCCTGCCAGGCGCGAACGCTACGGCGATCACTTCGAAGACGACCCGTCCTTCAAGTGGTTCAGCCTCTTCATCCTCGTCTCTCCGATCATCTGGGCGTTCCCCGGAATGCCCGGATTCGTCACGATGGCAGTCTTCGTCACCGGACTCCAGGCGGTCGTCGTCCCGCTCGTCGCGATCGGTCTGCTCATCCTGGCGAATAAGAAGAGTCACTTCGGAGAGCATAAAGCGAACCTCTTCGAGAACATCATCCTCGTACTCACCACCCTGCTGACGATCTGGGTGACGGTCCAGGTCGTGATCGGCTGGTTCTAGACCCGATGACGCGCATAAACAGTTCGGCCTCGACATCGTCTCGACGATGTCGAGGCCGAACTGCTGTTGCTGTTCGCTTGGATGGCGCTGACGAAGTGACCGCGCTGACGCAGGTTCAGTAGCTGCGGTTCAGATCGATCTCGGCTTTCAGCGTCGTCCCGGATGCGAATCTGCGCAGATTCTCCTCGACGAGGCACGCAAATTCTCCAGCATCCGATTCCGCGGATTGGCGACATGCGGAGTGATGAGCACGTTGTCCATGCCCCACAGCGGATCCTGGGACGGCAGCGGTTCGGGATCGAAGACATCCAGTCCTGCTCCGCCGATGATCCCACGACGCAGCGCATCGGTCAGCGCTGCAGTATCGACGAGGTCTCCCCTGGCGATGTTGACGAGCACTCCGGGCGATCCGTCTCGTGGGTCGGCACCCAACGCGGCCAGCTGTTCTGCGCCGATGAGGTGCTGCGTCTCATCCGTCGACGCTCCTGCCAGTATGGCGTCATCGGCAGCCGCGAGTGCTTCATCGAGTTCTCGCGAGGTCACTGTCCGCTCTGCGCCGTAGACTTCTCGACCCGAACGGTTGATGGCGATCACTGTGGCCCCATGTGCCGTGAGCAGGGGAATCATCGACCGTCCTATGGAGCCGGCACCGACGATCGCAACAGTCCGCCCACACAAGGAGCGGACTGTGCCCCAGGTCTGTTCTTTCAACCAGGAGCCTGCCCGAGCGTGCAGTGCGAATTGGCGCAGACAGCCGAGGAGCAGAGCCACTGCATGCTCGGCGACATCGGCACTGTACGCACCCACCGCTGATGTCCACGTGCGCTGCGAATCGATCCGCCCTGATTCGATCCATGGCCTGACGCCAGCCGATTTGAGCTGGACCCACTCGATAGTGCTCGGCAGGTCTTGAGGGAAGCCGGTCTGGTCCGAACCCGTCCAGACCAGTGCTTGGGCATCGTCGAGCGCTGTGACGACGGCACCTGCTGATTGCAGCGCATTGTCGAGGTAGGTATTCGACGTCGCAGTACTGCCACTTTGAGAGTCATTTCAGCTCCATATTCGGTTGGTTGGCACAGTTGTGGGCCTCGCAGGCGTAAGGCCGGTACCAACGTTGCTGGTACCGGCCTTGAGAGAAGTTATTCAGCCGCTGACTTTGACGGCCATGACGGGCACGTCCGCCTGCAGCAGAATCCGTTGCGCGGAGGAGCCCATAATGAACTTTCCGACCTGCGACCGCTTGCGCATTCCGATGACGACGAGGTCGACGGACCAGGCGTCCGCAGCTTCCAGCAGCGAGTCGACGACGTCATCCTCGTGGGCAAGGGTGAACACTTCGACATCGACTCCCGCTTCTTCCGCCCTGGACTTCACCGCTTCGAGGTCAGCGTCATCTGCCACTGTGCCTTCGACGAGCGGGCCGGTTTTGCGTGAGTTCGCGATCCGCAGCTTCACTCCCCTCCAGTTCGCCTCTTTGATGGCCGCGTCGACGGCGGCCTCTCCCGTCGGGGACGGAACGTATCCGACCAGAATGCTCATGACACGAGCTCCTTGCTCTTTGACTTGGCTTTGGCGTTGCCGAGCATCTTCTGAATGATCGGCAGGAGGATGACGACCAGGAACACGAAGAGCAGAGTGACCGTGATCGGGCGGCTGAATACCCCGCCGAGGTCGCCTTCGAAGAGGATGAGCGAACGGCGCACACTCGATTCGAGCAGTTCGGCCAGCACGAAGGCCAGGACGAGCGGTCCCGGCTCGAATCCGGTCTTCTTCATGAGGTACCCGATGATCCCGAAGAGAACGACGAGTCCGACGTCGAAGACCGAGTTCTTGATCGTATAGGCGCCGATCAATGTGATGAGCACGGTGATCGGGGCGAGGATCGCCGGTCGGACGCTGAGGATCTTGACGAAGACGCCGATCAGCGGGATCGCCATGATGAGCAGCAGGATGTTGCCGATGTACATCGAGTTGACGACGCCCCAGAAGAGCTCGGGTTCGTCAGAGACCAAGAGCGGTCCTGGGGTGATGCCCTGGATGAGAAGAGCACCGAACATCAGCGCCATGGTGGCATTGGCAGGGATGCCGAGGCTCAGCAGCGGAATGAAGGACGAGGTCGCGGCGGCGTTGTTCGCGGATTCGGGTCCGGCCACGCCTTCGATGGCGCCCTTGCCGAACCGCGAAGGATCCTTGGCGACCTTCTTCTCCACACCGTAGGCGGCCAAGGAGGAAATGGTGGCGCCGCCACCGGGAAGAATGCCCAGCAGGAAGCCCAGGATCGAGCCGCGTCCGATCGCCGGGGCGGACTGTTTGAGTTCGCCCTTCGTCGGCCACACCCGCTTGGGCTTCTCCGGCGTGGCCATCGCCTTGTGGCGTTCTTCGAGGTTGTAGAGGATCTCGCCGAGGCCGAAGAGTCCCATGGCCACGGTCACGAAGTCGATGCCGTCACTGAGGTTGAGGTTGTCGAAGGTGAACCGTTCGGTTCCGGTGAAGACATCGCGGCCGACCATCGCAAGGAACACTCCGATGGAAGCGGCGATCAGCGCCTTGACCTTGTTGCCGGAACTGATGGTGGCAACCAAGGTGACGCCGAGAAGCGACAGTGCTGCGTACTCAGGCGGTCCGAAATCGAGCGCGAAACCGGCGATCAGCGGCGCCAGGAAGGTCAGCCCGAGGATAGCTGCGGTACCGCCGATGAACGAACCGATGGCGGCGACTCCGAGGGCCGCTCCGGCACGTCCCTGTTTGGCCATTTGAAAGCCATCGAAGACAGTGACGACAGCGCTGGCTTCACCGGGCAGTCGCAGCAGCACCGAGGTGATCGTGCCGCCGTATTGTGCCCCGTAGAAGATGCCGGCGAGCATGATGATGGCAGTGACCGGTTCGATACCGAAGGTCATCGGCAGAAGGATGGCCATTGTCGCGGCAGGTCCGAGTCCGGGAAGCACACCGATGAGCATGCCGACGAGGACGCCGATGAAACAGTACAGAAGGTTTCCGGGTTCGAGGACGGTGCCGAACCCTTCGAGGACTGGAGTGAATATGTCCATGTGTTCGTCCTCCTCAGAAGAGATGCGGCAGCTGGGTGCGGAGTGCCACGACGAAGATGAGATAGAAGACTACGACGGTCAGGACCGAGTAGAGGATTGCCGATCGCCAGGATTCTCCGCCCAGCCACTTCATCCAGACGAAGGACAGAAGAAGCGCGGGAATCTCGAATCCGATCAGGGGAAGCACGGCGACGAACACGAGGAGACTGATGACTCCCCACACGACCGTGACCGAGTAGCGGCTGAACTTCTCACCGTCGCCGCCCCGGCGGCCCAGTACGATCTGGCCGCCGAGAGGACTGTTGTGATCAGCGAGACGACGAAGGGGAAGAAGCCCGGAGCCGGATCAGTCAGACTGCCGAGGGAGAGGTTCACCGACAGCACCATTCCGGCGATGCCGAAGACCAGAGTCAGGACGCAGGCAACGAGGTTGGCGATCCCTCCGGCGGGTTCCGGAGCCTCTTCCTCCCACAGCGCGAGGAGCTCCTCGGGGGTCTCTGCGTCATCACCTACGGCCTGAATGTCTGACCGGGCGTCACTGCTATCGGACGTGTCCACGGTCAGCCGATCAGTCTGAGAGGTCGATGTCATATTCGTCAACCAGTTTCTTGTAGCGGTCTGCCAGGTCTGCCCATTCGGCGGCCACCTCGTCGCCGGGGATCTCCTTCGGCGTCAGCAGGTTCTTCTCGTTGAACTCCTTGTAGGCGTCCGTTTCGAAGGTGGCCTTGAACGACTTGTCGAGACGTTCCACGACGGCGTCCGGGGTGTCCTTCGGTGCCACTACTGCCCGATACTGGGAGACCGGGATGTCATAGCCTTCTTCTGTAGCCGTCGGAACGTCCTTGAGGAATTTGTTCCGCTCCTCGGAGAAGACCATGATCGGCACGAGCTTGCCGGCGTCGATGTGCGGTTTCGCCTCACCAAGCTGGACCGTCGAGACATTCACCTGGTTTCCGAGAGTCGCAGTCACAGCGGGTGCCCCGGAGTCGAACGGAACCTCCTTGAAGTCGGTGTCGATCTGCGCCAGCAGAAGGCTCTGCGCCAGCTGCGAGCCGGTACCGACGCCCGCCGTGCCGAATGAGAGCTTCTTGTCGCTCTTCTTGATGTCATCGACGGACTTCACACCGGCATCAGGGTTGGCGACCATGACGTAGTCATCCTGCGAGACACCGGTGATGACCTCGAAGTCGTCGATGCTCACAGCTTCGTCTTCACCGACGGCCAGCGGCGTGATCGTAATGAGCGAAGCGTTGAGAGTTGCGAGGTTGTAGCCGTCCGGCTTGGCCGCCTGGACTTCCTTGGCCGCCAGTGTGCCGTTGGCGCCGGGCTTATTGATCACCGGCATGGCCTGCCCGAGGTCGGACGAAGCACCGTCGGCCAACGCACGGGCGATGAGGTCCGTGGAACCTCCTGCCGCCGCTCCGACAGTGATGGAGACTTCCTTCGTCGGATAGTCCTCTTCACCGCCACCACCTGCGGCGACGTTGCCACCACATGCGGAGAGAGCCAGGGCCACCACAGAGCCGAGGGCCAGCGGCCCGACAACTCGTTTGGAGATGTTCTGCATTTTCTAGTCCACTCCTTTTCCAGCTCATTCGATACCACTGCGTATCTGTTGAGCACGTCGGAATGAGCCTAAGAAGCGTCAATAATATTGTCTATGATGATATCTGCATGAAGTAATGCTCGAAAGGTATTGTCGTTCCATGTACACATTGGACCAGGTTCGGTGTTTCGTCGCGGTCGCCGAACACCTGCATTTCGGCAAAGCGGCCGAGGCCCTCTCGATGACGCAACCACCGTTGAGTCGGCAGATCCAGAAGCTGGAACGATTCGTCGGAGTCGACCTGCTTGAGAGAGACAACAAACGCGTCACTCTCACCGCCGCAGGAGAGGCATTTCTCGACAACGCTCAAGTGCTGTTGGCCATGGCCGACAGGGCACCGCAGGATGCTCGTCGTATCGCGTCGGGACAGTGGGGACGACTGAGCATCGGCTTCACCGCCGCCAGCGGCTTCGGAATCCTCGGCAGTCTGGTCACGGCCATCGAGGAGAACTTCCCCGGAGTCGATCTCGACCTCCATGAGATGGTCACCGGCGAACAATTGGAGAATCTTGCGGAGGGCCGTATCGACCTCGGTCTCGGCCGGTCGGACACGACGCCCAGCTTCATCAACTCGGAACTGCTGCTGGCCGAACGACTGCTTCTCGCGATCCCAGACGGCCATCGCCTGATGGAGTTGGATCGGCCGCTGCGCAAAGACGATGTCACCGGGGAACCGCTGATCATGCATTCGGCGACGAAGGCGACGTCCTTCTACGACCTCATCATTCGTCACTTCCCGATCGACCACCACATGGTGAAGCATTCGATCAGTCAAGTGCTGACGATGATCAACCTCGTCGCCGACAACCACGGACTGGCCTTCGTCCCGGAATCGGCATCGCTCGTCAGTGTGCCCGGAGTCCATTTCCGGCCTTTTGAGGATCTGCCCGAGGAGATCGTCGAACTCAAGGCGATGTGGAACACCCAGTCGAAGAACCCCGCCCTGCAGCAGGTCATCTCCCTCCTCCGCTCCTAATTACTACCTGACGGCGGCCCAGATACCTCGCGCGAGGTTGCTGGGCCGCCGTC